>DASUDK010000102.1:0-3282 GCA_036275655.1 Limnobacter sp.
CAGTGTGGACGACGTGGCGCAAAGCCTGCACGTGTCCCCCCGCACCTTGAAGCGCAAACTGCAGGCCGAAGGCAAACACTTCACCGAGTTGCTCGGCGAGGTGGTGCAACGCGACGCCTGCTTGCTGCTTGAAACATCACGATTGACGGTGGACGAAATTGCAGCGCGGGTGGGCTACCAAGACCGAGCCAACTTCACAAGGGCATTTAAAAAACGTGCAGGCAAAACGCCCAGCGAGTACCGGCTGTGGATTGAAGCGAATTAGCTCAACAGAAAATGACTCACCAAACCTTGCGCATCCACATCGTGGGGCAAGCTCACATGGTTGGTGCCCTTCACGGTGGCCACCAAGGGCTTGACGGCAAAATGCTGGATCAATCGAAGGGATGAGTCGTGTGGCACCACCGGGTCGTCTTCGGCCAGCAGCACAAAGGTGGGGTTGTGCACCTGCGCGGCCCACTCGTGGCTTTTGAATTTGCTGCGCAACAACAGGGACACTGGCGCCAAGGGCACCTTGCGCCGGGCAATATTCAGCAAGCTGTCGTATGGTGTGAACAACACCAGTTTGTGGATGGGTGCGCTGGCGGCCAGTTGCATGGCCACACCCGTGCCCAGGCTGCGTCCAATCACCGATATTTTTTCTCGACTACACCAGGGCTGTTGCGCCACCCATTTATAAATGGCGTGGGCATCGGCGATCAGGTGTTTTTCTTCCGGTGTGCCTTGGCTTTTGCCATAGCCTCGGTGATTAAAAAACACCATAGGCAAGTCTTTGAATCCGTGGGCCTCGTTGAGCAACCAACGCACGTCCTCGCTGCGCCCACCAAAATAAATGGCACATGGCAAACGACTGCCTGCACTGCACAACCCCGCTGGCATGCGAGCCCATCCCTCCAACACCACGCCTGGGGCCACCTGCAAGCGCAACTCTGTGAACTCGCTGGCAGCATTGACCGACTGCGCGGCACCGGCTGCCTCTTCACTCAAGGCCTTGTAGGCTGGGCTGAAAATATGCCGAGTCTGGCTGAAATACAAATAACTCCAATACGCCGCCAAACCCATGGACGCAGACAACGCCACTTTGGGAACAACACGGTTGGGTTTGCTGATGGGCATGTTCATGGGCGCGGCTTTGTGACAAAAGGAAGTCGGTTCATCAATACTTGAAAGTGTATTGAAACCAAAACGTCACAAAGGTTCAAAAAATGCCCAGAAAGCCGCGCAAATCCACGATTGGAGGGATTTGCCAACATGACCTGTCACAATGACGGTTCATATTTCAGGAAATCTTCCCGAGACACGCGGTGCACAGTGGGATAGGTTTAAAAATTATTGGCAGGAGATCGTGAAATGAACACAAAGCACTGGACACGCAGCGCCATCGTGTTGGGCCTGGCCCTGGCACTGGGCGCATGCTCCAAAAAAGAAGAAACCGTGGCCCCAGAAGCAGCCGCACCAGCGGTGGAACCCGCTGCCGCACCCACTGGTGTGTTTTACATCACCCACCAGGAAGGCCCAGTGACCGTTTACTCACTGGCCGATTACAGCAAGGTGGCCGAAATCAATGTGGGCGAGGGTGGCCGAGGTGTTGGCTTGAGCGAAGACGGCAAACTGCTGGTGGTTGCTGTAAAAGAAACCAAAGACCTGGCCATTGTGGACACCGCCACGCGCGAGGTGGTGCGCCGCGTGCCCGTGGGCATTAACCCAGAATTTGTGCGCGTGCTGGGCAACCTGGCCTTTGTGGCTTACGAGCCGGCTGCAAAAGGTGGCCCACCGCCCAAACCAGGATCGGCAGAAGCCAAAGCCCTTGAAAAGGAAAGGGAGGAAGGCGATGAGTTGCCCGCTCAGGTGGCCATCATCGACCTTGTGAAGGGTGAAAAAATCAAAGAAATCACCGCGGGATTTGAGACCGAGGGGATTGAATTTTCTGCCGACGGCAAGCACATCATTGTGACCAACGAGGCCGACGAGAACGTGTCGATTCACAGCATTGAGACTGGGGAAAAAATCAAACAAATCGACACCAAAGAGTACGGTATTCGCCCGCGCGGGGTGAAGCGTGCACCCGACGGTGAACACTTTGTGGTCACGCTGGAATACGGCAACAAAATGCTGATTCTGGACAAAGCTTACAACGTGGTTCAGGAAGCGCCCACCGGTGAAGTGCCTTATGGCGTGACCTACACCCGCGATGGCTCGGAGATTGTGGTGGCTTTGGCGCGCGGAAAAATGATCCAGGTGTTTGACGCTGAAACCCTGGCTTTGAAGCGTGAGATGCCTGTTGGAGATCGCTGCTGGCACTTCAGTTTCACACCCGATGACAAACAGCTGATTGTGGCCTGCGGCCGCAGCAACAATGTGCTGGTGCTGGATTACGCCACCGGCCAACTGGTTAAGGAAATCCCCGAGGGCCACAGGCCCTGGGGGGTGATGGTTTCTCCCAAATCAGTCGGCTCGCTGGACATGCCAATGTGAACTAGGAACCCAAAGCCGGTGTGATCGTGAGGTCCACCGGTTTGAGCAGGTTGTAAATTTCTTCCATCCTGGGTTTGGTGCTGTAGCGATTTTCAACTTCGTTGTAAATGATGCGTGCGGCAAACGCATCGTCGGTGAGAAATTGCTTGAATTTTTCATCATCAAAAATCAACGGACCAAGGTTGAGCGCACTCACCTTCTCCATGTCTAGGCCGGGCACACGGGCCTGAAACAACTGGACGCGATAGGCAACGTCTGGCTTGGCAAACTCCAGCGAGGCCTTCACAAATTTGCCACGCTCAAGCAGCGCGTTGTAATCCTCTTGCGTGCAGTTGGCCACCGCCTCACAGTACTCTTGGTAGGTGGTGTTGGACAACAACAGCGACAGCGCCATCACGTCCCGAAACTGGTTGTAGTCTTGCACCACCGCGGCCCGCTGCGCATCGTCGTAGTACACCGCCATGTAGCCGATGAAGCTGCTCCAGCCGCTCCAGACCATGTTATAGCGCTCAATGACAGGCTTGAGCGCGGCGGTGGCGGCGCGTTTTTCTTCGTCTGTTTTGGCGTTAAAAAACTCGCTCACTTGTGTGTTCAATTTACCGGTGGCCTTGCTGCCTTCCCAAATGCCGATTTCGTCGCAAGCAGTGAGCGTCAACACGGCAAGCGCCGTGCAGGCCATGCGCATCAAACTTTTCAATGTTGTATTCATGTGTGTTCCCCAAGCTTTTAGAAGCGATAAACCAATTCAAGCCCCGTGGTGCGGTAGGCGGTGGTGCTGTTGCCCAACCAGCGCTGGTGCATCAGGCG
>DASUDK010000103.1:0-53789 GCA_036275655.1 Limnobacter sp.
CAGACCTTTCCGAGCACTGAATATTACGAGGGCCGTAAACCTTAGCAATGGCTTTAAGTCCTCCGAATACAGTGTGCGAACCTTGGTACAGAACCCACGGCCCCGGCGTAATGTTTGGCATTTTCATGTCACACCCCCACAAACCAAAGAACGATCAAACCAGCGCAGGCCAAGCCCATGGCCGACAAAGAAAGAATGTCCATCACGGTTAATTCGCCCTCGTCGGCCTCGTTCAAAAACTCGTCATCGCTTTTGGCCTGAGCGGACCTGGTTGCGGCAACGATGGAGCAAATCAAACCAAAGACGGCAATCAGGGCAACATTGGCAAACAAAACGATCAGCCAGGGGCCTGTAAGGTTTTGCATTTTATTTCCTTGTAGTGGTTAAATTTAATCAACGTGTTTGTGCATTAACCCACAAACGGGTTTTTACGTCAAGCAATATTTAACCCGTATGCGAATTGCACAAGACCCATTGTTTGGCTACACTGCCAAAAAACACAAAAGGCCAGACATGGAGCCAATCAAGACCTATTTGTTGCGCAAGCTCGATGAGAGCTTTGGGCACCACACCGAAATATCTCGCCAGACAGGCGTTCCGCAGAGCAACATTTCACGCCTGTATCACAACCGCGACAAGGCCGACCCGCGTTTGAGCACGGTCCAACCTTTGTTGGATTACTTCAAAGCGCAAGACGCTGACGCTTCCAACCAAAGGGGGTGACATGGCTGATTTGCAAAACTGGCTGCTGCGTGATTTGATTGCCCTTCAAACCCAAACCCCACCCAAAAAATCCAGTTTTTCAATCAACCCCCGCCCGCCCGGTGTGCCCCAGGGTGAAACCACCAAGGCCGTGCTGGCCTTTTTGCAATCAAGCGGCACCTGGCACACCTGTGCACAAATCATTCGGGCCACGGGGGGCACCCACGCAGCGGTGAGTTTGTCTTTGATGCGGCTGCAGCGGTGGGGCAGCATCGAATCCCAGCCAGACAGCTCGCGCAACCCCAGGTACTTGCGCTACCGATACATTCCTTCAAAAACATAAGGCCAGCTCAAGCCAAGCAAAAGGCTTGCGGTTTTTAATTAAAATCCTTATATTCCAATTTGTTTTATTGAAGGAGCATCAAAATGCTTGAAAAGCAAAAATCACGCGGATCAACTCGCGACATTGCCGACATTTTTGGCGTGACGATTGAAACGGTGCACCTGGCACACCACACCAAAGGGCACTACCAGACCATTAAACCCGTGAAGCTGCCCACAGGGCGACTCGTTTGGGACTTGGACAAGGCGCGAGCCATTTTCAACGGCGAAGCCACCACGGAGGCGTAAATGCCCAGGATACGGACAATCAAACCAGAGTTTCCACAATCGGAAAGCATGGGCCGCGTATCAAGAGAGGCGCGACTTTGTTTTGTCCTTTTGTGGACCCTCGCCGACGATTCGGGGAGGCTTCGCGGAAATTCGCGAATGCTCGCGAGCCTTCTTTTTCCCTATGATGACGATGCGCCAAAGCTCATCGACGGCTGGCTCGACGAATTGCACGCCGAAGGGTGCTTAATTCGCTATGAGGCGCAAGAATCTACTTACATTGAGATATGTAACTGGTTGATTCATCAGAAGATTGATAAACCCTCGGAGTCAAAAATCCCGAGTCCTCGCGAATCCTCGCGAATCCTCGCGAATCCTACCCGTAGGATCAAGGATCAAGGATCAAGGATCAAGGATCAAGGAAAGGACCAAGGAGAGGACCGGGTTGCGCCGTCTGACGACTTGCGCGCCCCAAAAAAAACGCCGGGGGAAAATTCGAGCGACGCGGAAAAAGAAGAAACCGCACTGCAGGCCGCGTGCAAGAAAACCTGGGCGGCTTACAGCAGCGCCTATCGGGCTCGCTATCACGCCGAACCCGTGCGAAATGCGAAGGTGAATGCGCAGGTCAAGCAGTTTTGCCAATCCTTGCCCTACGACGAAGCGCCGTTGGTCGCGGAGTTTTTCGTTTGGCACAACTCGGCCTACTACGTTCGACGCGGCCACGATTGCAGCCAGTTGCTTACCGATGTGGCCAAGCTGCGCACCGAGTGGGCCACGGGTCGGATGGTGACGGCCACGGCGGCAGCGCAAACGGACCGAACCTCGGCAATGCTTTCGGCGGCTGAGCAGGTCAAACGCGAAATGGGGTACACGCAATGAGCGCCAAAATCATCGACGCATTGACCGTGGTGGCCGAGATTACCGGGGCCACGTTGTCCGTGCCTGCCATTCGCGGCATGGCCATGGAGCTTGCCCAGCACCCCGAGGACGCGGTGCTCAAGGCCTTGGCCCGCTGCAAACGCGAGTGCAAGTACCGACTCACGCTGGCTGACGTGCTTGAGCGGCTTTCCGTGCCCGGCGGCCATGTGGGCGCCGACGAGGCGTGGTCCATTGCGATTCAGGCCATGGACGAATCGGTGACGGTGGTGATGACCGAAGAAATTTCCCAGGCCTGGGGTGTGGCTCGCGATGTGATGCCCGACCGGGTTGGTGCCCGCATGGCGTTTCGAGAGGTGTACGACCGTCTGGTGCAGCAGGCCAAGGACGAGAATCGACCTGCCCACTGGTTCCCCAGCCTTGGGCGCGACAAGCAGGGCCGGGCAGCGCCGCTGCTTGAGGCGGTTCGCTTGGGCCGATTGACCAACGATTGCGCCCAGGGTCTTTTGCCTGCTGCGCAACCCAAGCAACAGCTGTCCATTGCCCAGGCAAACCCAACCTCCCCGGTTTCGGCCCATCACCTGATTGCCCAAATGCGGTCGGCCCTGCGAATCAAAAACAACGAGAAACAGGGAAAATCGCTTGATGGTGACGACAAAACAGGCCGGGGTAATACGTGATAGAAACACACCCCAAAAATCGCACCACGGGCCTAAAAAAGGCCTCAAAATTGATTTTGTTGCCTGTATTGGCTTTTGAGACTGTTTTTGCAGGAACTCAGGGTGTGTTTGCAAACGCAAAGCAAACAAAGCCAAATTCATTCAACAACGACAAAGCCAAATTAAAAAATGGTTTCAAATCAAGAACATAAGGAATGTAAACCGTGCAAAACGAGACAAATCCAGAAACGGCGAGGCGGGGAATACAACATGACATGCATCCGCTGTTGCGCAAACCTGCTGGCCAGTGCGGTCAATCCGGCGCACCAACACGCCATGTTGGCGGTGATCGACAAAGCGCCGGGCAGCCCTGGGCGGGACAAAGTGTTGGAATACGTGCGCCAGAGCAAGACGAAACAGCCTTAAGCTGGGGCGAAGTGTGGCATGCGCTTAACCACGATTTGATTGATTTTCAACCAGGCCAGGAGGGCCAAAAACCATGAACATTTTATTTTTTGACACCGAAACCACTGGATTGCCTGTGTGGTCTTCCCCAAGTGATGCACCGGAGCAGCCTCATCTTGTGGAGCTTGCCGCCGTGCTGGTCAACACCAACACCTTGGAGACGCATCAAACACTCAGTGTGATTGTGCGTCCCGATGGTTGGACAATTCCCCAAGAAACGATTGACGTGCATGGCATCACCAATGAGGTGGCCCAACAGGTGGGCGTGCCTGAAAAGCTGGCCGTGCAAATGCTGTTGGCCTTGGTGGCTGGGGCAGACAAGCGGGTGTGTTACAACCGGACATTCGATCAACGGATCATACGGATTGCACTAAAGCGGTATGGGTTTGATGAGGCCACGCAAGAGGAGTGGGCGCGCACCGATGATTTTGAGTGTGCCATGTTGCGCGCCAAGGCGCACCTGAAGTTGGGCAAACAATGCAAATTGTCCGAGGCCTTTGAGTCCATCATGGGCGTTCCAATGGCAGGGGCCCATCGAGCGATGACCGACACGCGGGCCTGCCTCGACATTTATCTGGCCATGCGCGGCGCGTTGGAAATCGGCCATGGCTAAAGGCTTGCGATTGAGCGAGGGAGAGTTTGCTGGCCTGCGCGCAGGGGTGCGGGGCTGGCGCCAAACACACGATCCCGTTAAAAACAAGGTCAAGGCGCAATCCGAGCCGGGTGCCAAGCCTGCCGCCAAACCCAGGGGCGAGCCTGAGCATGACATGCAGGTGCGGTTTTTTCAGTGGGCGCAGGTGCAGGCCAAGACCGTGCCGGATTTGGACAAGCTCTATGCCATCCCCAATGGCGGCCACCGGCACAATGCTGTGGCGGCCAAACTGCGGGCCGAGGGGGTCAAAAAAGGCATCCCGGACGTCAAATTGCCGGTGCCCAGAGGTGGGTTTGTGGGTCTGGCCATTGAATTCAAGGCCGGTGAAAACGTCCCAAGCAAGGAGCAGCGCGAGAAAATCACGCAGTTGCAGCGCGACGGGTGGTGTGTCACCGTGTGTTGGTGTGAGGAAGCGGCCAAACGCGTGGTGATGGGGTATCTGGGGATGTGCCGATTGCAGTGGGAGGGCTCTGAACCATGGGCGTGATGAATTACCTGTCTACAAAACACTGGGTGACAGCATGGCCGTGCCGGTCATGCGCTGGATAGGCCAAAGAATCAACAGTGTAAACAACCCAATTGGTGTGTAAATGACAAAAAAAACCGAACCAGAAACCGCCGAAACAACCCAATCTGAGCCCAAAAAGCGTGGGCGACCGTCAACACGGGTCAAAACCCAAAGCGTGCCGGTCGGTCCGAAAAAGGGGCGGGGCAGGCCCAAAGAGATAAAACTGGATGAAAGCCTGAAGCTGCCAAAAAAGAACGTCAAGCGCCGGGTTCCCAATTACGACAACGCAGACCC
Source organism: Limnobacter sp. (assembly GCA_036275655.1). Lineage (GTDB taxonomy): Bacteria > Pseudomonadota > Gammaproteobacteria > Burkholderiales > Burkholderiaceae_B > Limnobacter. Next base: position 4,766 of record DASUDK010000103.1, read on the forward strand.
GGAGCATGTGGAGGCCATGAAAAAGAAAAGCCGCATGCCGTGGCGTGGTGGTGATGAACGGAATATGCTCAGTGAGGTGCACGAAAAGTTTGCACAATTGCTGGCTGCCGGGTATGGCCAAACTGAGGCGTACCGCGAGGTGTTCAAGCGCAACAACAAACCCGAGGTGGCACGGGTGGAGGCGCACCGGCTGGCGAAGCGGCCAGAGATTCGTGCGCGTGTGATTGAGCTCAGGACCGCCGCCCAGGAAAAGGCCAAAAACGAGTTTGCAATTGACCGGGTGGCCATTTTGCGCGAGCTTTTTGCCCTGGCCACGGTGGATTTGCGCAAAGCATACGACGACAATGGTGCTTTGTTGCCCCCCAAGGAGTGGCCCGAAGAGCTGGCCCGCGCCATCGCCGGGGTGGAAACCATGGAGGAGTTTGATCGAGTTGGTGATGAGCGGGTGTTTGTGGGCTACACGCGCAAGATCAAACTGTTTGACAAGGGCAAGGCGCTGGACATGGCCATGCGCCACCTGGGTGAGTACGACAAGGACAATCAACAAAAAACCAATCCATTGAATGAGCTCGCCAATGCAATCCTGGGCAACGTGGTCAAGCCGGGGCAAGGTGCAAACCTGGCCCGTGGGGGTCTAATGCCCGCTGAGAGTGATGATTTTGGTGATTCGCCGGTGTACAAGCCGGGCAGCATGCCGTTGGACGATGATGAGGACGACGATGAGTGACACCGAAGCGCAGGCTGCGGAGATTGAAGCCCTGCGCGAAAGACTGAGCGACCCGGTTTGGCGATTAACCAGTGGGGCGCTTTACAACATTGTGACCAAGGGCCAGGACGGTGATGATGATTTGGTTGTGCCGTTTAAGCCCAATCGGTTTCAGCGTCGATTGCTCACCCGTCTGCACAATCGGAACCTGATTCTAAAAGCCAGGCAGTTGGGCATGACCACCATGACGTGCGTGCTTTGGCTTGATACGGCACTATTTTCCTCGGAGCCCGTGAAATGCGGGGTGATTGCGCAAAACCGGGAGGCCGCCGAGGAAATTTTCCGAGACAAGATCATTTTTGTCTACGATCACCTGCCTGAACCCGTCAAGGCCATCTTTCCCTTGCGCAAACGCACCGAAAGCCAGGTGGTGTTTGACCACAACGGCAGCTCAATCAAAGTGGCAACGTCCATGCGATCGGGGACCATTCATCGACTGCTTGTGTCCGAATTTGGCAAGATTTGCGCCGAAAGCCCCAAGCGTGCCCGCGAGGTGGACACGGGTTCCATTCCCGCCGTGCCCATCGATGGCCTGTGTGTGATCGAGTCCACCGCCGAGGGCGAGGACGGCAGCTTCTACAAAAAATGCATCCGGGCCATGGAAATTGCCGAAGAAGGCAGGCCGCTGACCAAAAAAGATTATCGGTTTTTCTTCTTCCCGTGGTGGGAAAACCCGGAATATGAGATTGACGCCGAGGGTGTGGTGTTCAGCGTCGCGATGTTGCGTTATTTCAAGCATGTGGAGTCCATCATTTGCAGGCCGTTGAGCGAGCGTAAGCGGGCTTGGTATCAGGTGACGGTCGATAGTGACTTCAATGGTGAGCAACCTTTGGCTTGGCAAGAGTACCCAAGCTACCCCATGGAGGCGTTTCAACGGTCCACCGAGGGGTGTTGGTACGCCGCTCAGATTGCAAAAGCAAGGTCCGAGGGTCGGATTTGCAACAAAATTCCGGTTGAGCAAAAAGCGTGTTTTACGTTTTGGGACATTGGTCGGGGCGACATGACGGCAATTTGGGTGATGCAAAAGGTTGGCGTGGAGCATCGTTTCATCCGGTATTACGAGGCCACCGGCGAGGATTTGGACCATTACGCAGCCTGGCTGCAGGACACCGGGTTGGTGTTTGACACCCATTACATCCCGCATGAAACAAACCACCGGCGCATGGGCAAGTCTGCGGACACCAACCAAACAATCAAGGAAATGCTCGAAGAGCTGCTCCCAGGTCACAATTTTGAGGTGGTGCCAGCCCCAACGACCGTGGATCAGGGGATCAAGCTGACGCGCAAGGCGTTTGCCTCATCGTGGTTCTGCCAAGAGGGGTGCGGACAGGGCATCAAGCGCCTGTCCTCTTACAAAAAACATTGGGACCAAGCCAATGGGCGATTCACCGATGTGCCTGTGCACAACGACGATTCGCACGGGGCCGATGGATTCAGGCAATTTGGCCAAGAGCTGGCCAGGGGGAATTTGTTTGTGGCTGGCACCCGAACCGATTACCGCAGTCCGGGTGCGAGAAGGCCGACGCGTTTTCACAGACGCAGTGGGATGGCGGTGTAAGGCGTCCTGCGTGCAATCATTTTCTACTCGTCCCGACACCCGCAGTTTTTAAACACCTTCAGCCTTCCAGTGTGAACATGGCGGCCAACAATGTCGCTTGCTGCGGGTAGTCCAGCCAGCACCGCGTTTGTTTCGCAGGCCTCGCACAACACGGCCTGCCTGGGCGGCTCGCTCAAGAATGTCAGGTTTTTCCCGCCACAAACAGCGTTGCCGCAGTAATGATGCACAGCCAAGTAGGCATAACCGAAGTGCGTCATTGTCATCACACTGCGGGGTCGGTGAATCAGCAGGCCGCGAGTGTTTTCGACGAAGGGCAATGCCGATTGCCAGTGAATTGGCGATTTTTTCAATTGCAAGGTTGCCCGGTCTGATTTTTGGAGGGGGAATTTAGTCATTGTTGATCCCTCGCGGCTTGGAGGGCGGCTTTCAAATTTTCCCGTGCCTCAAAAAGTTTGACAGCACTAAAACATTTACTTCCTTCGCCACCATCATTTTCTAAAACTGCTTGCGCGTGTTTTACAAGCTGCTGATTGATTTGCGCGGTGGGTGGGGCTGCATATAGCGGCGTTTCATTTCTAGCGTGAAAAAGTTTCTTTCTGCTAAAGCAAACTGTGCCCATCATGTCGCCGGGGATTTGTTCTGGTGTTGGCCCATCATGGTATAGATACCCAATAGGCTCCCCCACCTGACTACCCCGCCATTTGCAGGCTGCTATGAATCCATGCTCAAAGCCCATTTTGAATTGATCGTTACAGTATTTTGTCAATTTAAGCGCGTCATCAAGCGCCACTTTGTCCAGCTCATTCATTTGTTGTTTCCTTTTTTGTTGCATTGCGTTTGCTAATTGACACCTTTTCAAACGATTTTTTATTGAGGTTGTTTAACGTCATTAACGATTCAATAATCGCTTGAGTGCGGCTTACCCGATTATCTCGGCAATACGCCATCAAAATGGAGTTGGCCTCGGGTGGTAATTTGATCGTAAACCTGGCACCACCCGCATCAACCAAGCGGGCGGTGTGGGCTTTGACGGCTTTTTGTGCGGATTTTGTCATGGTCGCCCCAATTTATTACATGCACCACATGGTTCTATTGTTTCGCTTGCGTTATTAAATCGCTCCCCAGTTCCGCCGCATCTTGGGCAATCCCAAGGTTTTAGCCCAAGATTCATTCTCTCGGACTGCCATCCATGCTGCCATGCGCGAATAAATGATCGGCTCCATGAAAGTTTGCCGCTTGGTTTTCTGTGGTCTTCATAAGGGCATGAAGAAAAAGGCTGCCCTTTACGAGCAGCCTGTCGGCCTTTTTCCTCAGCCCCATCAAAGGGGCTTTTCTTCAATTTACCCTCCGATTAAAAAGGGCTTCTGCTTGAATTTGACTCATGTTGATTTCAACATAGCGCCATGTTTTTTCCAAACCCCCGTGAATTTTTCCGTTATAGTTTTCGCAGAGCTTCCAAACTTCAAAACTGTTTTTCTGTAAATCTTTGCACAAACAGAAAACTACGCCGTTTTTGTTTGCTTTGCGTTGAATTGGCTGCTTACTCATTTTGCTTTCTCCGGTTTGTTGTTTCAGTGTTTGCATATTAGTCTACTAATATATAAGGTGTCAACACTTTTATTTCAACATTGCAAAAGAGCCAAAAAAAACCCCGACACTGGGCCGGGGTTAAAGTCCATCATTTGGAGGGACGGAGACATAGTTGATGGTGGCCGGTGCTGTAATCTTTCCGGCATGCATGACAGGATTTCACTTACCGCTACCCCTACCGTCTCATGCAATGCGGTCTATTTGCGAATCAGCCTTCGCGTTCACCATCAAGCAGTGGGGCAGATTCATGAATCTGCTGGCCGTCAGCATTGCCTTCGGTTGGTCCCTTGCGTTCCGGATTATTGGTCCGGTGCACTCCCACTTCTTGATGGTGCTTGTCTTTCCAAGCTGTCAGATGGCCCCCGCGTCCGGGCTGGTTTACACCGCAGGCTTGCGCCCCATCCATCACGTCATAAAGTCTGCCCCTGCTTTGATGGCACCGCAGAGCGGTACAGGGTAAGGCGATCCAGACTTTATGCGTCATGGGGCTCCTTACGGGAGCCACTCGACCCAATCACCTGGGCATTTTTTTACAAGGAGCGCCAGACTTGGGCAGGTTCCGTTTACCCACGGTTTCCTCGGGCAATGAATAACGCGAAAAACCAAGCAACTGCATGCAAAGTATAACCCGCAAACGGGAAAAGTGTGCGTTAGAAGCATGGCACACTGCTCGCATCACACTCGGGGGACCGCATGGGCTTGTCAATTGATTTAAAAAACTGCCATCTACAGCGCCAGCACGGGGACATTGTTGCGCTTTACACATGGATGAACGAAGAAAGATGCCTTGTGCTCATCCCCGCGTACCGCAAAAACTCCGCGTGGTACGTCATTATGGATTCGGCGGCATACAAGTACGATGACCCTGCTTACCTGGCAACCCAGTGCGCAAAAGCCTGCGAGGTGCTGGGCATGGAACCGTCGCAACTCAACTGGGTACGTCTAGCAACAATCATTCATGAGGGTTTGCCCGACCTGGTTTCAATGCCATCGGCCCCACCCAAGGAGTTCCACCGCCGGTCGTTCGGTGAAATGCATGCACGAGCCAATGGTGAGATTATTGGCAGTGATTTGATCCGGGTCGAGAAAGAGGGCGCAAGCTATGGCTAATGTGTTTGACGATGTGCGCTACATTCGCAATCGCGCCAAAGGCGACAATGTGTTGCTGCCCGGTGAGGCGCGGGCATTGCAGCCCGCTCAATCGGCCCATCCGCTGGACTCGGAGGAAAATCGCAAGCTGTTGCGCAAGCTCTTGGAGTGGTATTACTACGAGCGCGAAAAGCAAGCGCCGTGGCGCATGGAAATGGCCATGGATTGCGACTTTTACGATGGCATTCAATGGTCGCAAGATGATGCGCTGGAAGTGGCATCCAGGGGCCAAATGCCTTTGGTGTACAACGAAATCGCTCCGATGGTCGATTGGCTGATTGGCACAGAGCGTCGAAACCGGCCAGACTGGAACGTTTTGCCCAGGTCCGATGATGATGTGGTCGCTGCAGGCGTCAAAACCAAGGTGCTCAAGTATTTGTCGGACGTCAATAAGGTGCCGTTTTCCCGCAGCCGCGCGTTTGCAGACGCAATCAAAGCCGGTATTGGCTGGCTGGACACGGGTGTGCGGGATGATCCAACCAAGGAAACCGTGTACCACGGCACCGAGCGCTGGCGCAATGTGCTGCACGACTCATCGAGCGATCTGCTTGATTACAGTGACGCACGGTATCTTTTCCGCTGGCGCTGGGTGGATGAAGACATTGCAATCATGATGTTCCCGGATCGGCGCGACGTGATCGAAGCCGCCGTGCAGGACTATCAGCACCAAGGCTCTTTTGAGGGTTTTGACGACGATGAGTGGCAATCGGGGTATGAGGCCACCAATGGAGCGGTACTCACCGGGCGCGGTGGGCAACTGTTTGCCTCGGGTTCGGCGTCGGTGGACGCCCGGCGCAGGCGCGTCAAGCTGATTGAGTGCCAATACAAGATGCCAGTGCGCACCAAGATCGTGGCAGGCGGCCCACTCAAAGGCCTGTATTTTGACGAGCGCGACGAGGCGTTGGTCCAGGCGGTGGTGCGATCCGGCGCGGGAATCATTGATCGAGTGACGATGCGCATGCATGTCGCCGTGTTCACGGAGTCTCATCTACTGAGCAATGGTCCCAGCATTTTCCGGCACAACGATTTTTCGCTGACGCCCATCTTTTGCTATCGACGCGACAAAGACCGTGCCCCGTACGGTGTGATTCGGCGCGGGCGAGACATACAGCAAGACTTGAACAAGCGGGCATCCAAGGCGCTTTTCTTGCTCAACACCAATCAAATGCTGTATGAAAAAAATGCGATTGACGATGTGCACCGCACGCGTGACGAGGTGGACCGGCCTGATGGCAACATCGAAGTAAAAAATTTGGATAAATTTACTATACGGCGCGACACGGAAATGGCCACAGGTCAAATCCAAATGATGCAGATGGCCGCCGCTTCAATTCAAAAAACGGCAGGCGTGACTGATGAAAACCTGGGCAGGCGCACAAACGCGGTGTCGGGCCGGGCAATTGAAGCCAGGCAGACCCAGGGTTCCGTTGTCACAACAGAGCCCTTTGACAATCTGCTGCTGGCCACGCAAGTGGACGGTCAAAAACTGTTGTCGGTGGCCGAACAATTCATGACCGAAGAGCGTGTAATCCGGCTTACCGGCGAGAAAAACAAGATTGAATGGGTCAAAATCAATCAGCCGGTCCAAGACCCGGATGGCACCATCCGCTACCTGAATGACATGAGTGGCAGCGCTGCGGATTTTATTGTTGCAGAGCGTGATTATGCAGGCAGCCTGCGTCAAGTCATGTTTGACAGCATCAACGCACTGGCGCAGCGAACGGACCCAGTCCTGGCGATGAAGCTCATGATTATCGCCATGGATTACTCTGACTTGCCCAACAAAGACGAAATTGTGGCCGAAATGCGCCGTTCAATGGGCATTCCGGACCCCAATGGCCCGCAAACCGATGAAGAGGCGCAGCAGCAAGAGCAGGCGCGCATGATGCAGCTTGAGCAAATCGAAAATCAGCGCATGCAGGCCCGGCAAGCCATGGAAGAGCAGCAAGCCAAGATCGACAAAATTCGCGCCGAAACCCAAGAAATCATGCGCCGGGCGGCACAAAACGGCAACACGCAGGCCGATCAGGCCATGCTTGATATGCACCGCAAGATGGCCGACGAAATTGAAAAGGTGTCATCAGAGCTCAGAAAGGCCCAGGTGGAGCTCGCAAACCGCACACTGGAAATCAAGTCAAAGTCAGACACCGATGTGCGTGTGGCGCAAATCAATGCGGACAGTCGGGAAATGGTGGCGCAAATCCAGCAGCAGTCCGATGCCCGACTGAAAAAGATGGAGGAAACCGTCAACGCCATGCTTCAGCGCAGCGAGCAGGCGGCGCAAATCACGGCTCAAGCAAGTCCCGCGCCTGCGGAAAACACAGCGCCGGTGCCGCCAATCAATGTCAATGTGCAGGTGCAGATGCCCAAAGCGGGCTCCAAGCAAGTGCAAATCCGCAAAAACAACGATGGCACCCTTACGGGTGAGGTGGTTTCCGGTGAAGATGGTGTTGAGCAGGATAATAATGGGCCTGACAACAATTCCGCGCAGTCCGGGGGTGAGCAATGATCGGTAGTCCAATCACAGACTTGGGCACTGATGGCGCAACACCGCCTAGTATCGCTGGCACTGGCGTGCGCGGTTGGCTGCGTGCGATTTACGAAAAACTTACGGGTGGCGTGACGGTTGGCAACGCAGGGGTGTCAACAAAGGCCATCAACACATCAACGGCTGGCAACACCGTGGTCGTCACGCCTTCCAGCGGTAAAGCCGTTCGATTGTGGTGGTACAACATTACCGCTGATGCAGACAACACGGCAAAAGTAGTCTCTGGCCTGCGCTTTGGTGCTGCTGGCGCATTCATTTATCGCTCAAGCCTTTCCAAATACGGCCAAGGTACAGCGCACAGTTTTAAATCGGGTAATAGTTACGTTCAGGGTGCCGTTGACGAAGCCCTTTTTGTAAATTTGGATGTAGCTCAATTGGTATACGTCAACATTGATTACGAAGAGGTGTAACTATGTCAAAGTCAAACACGTTTGAAACGGAGTTGCTTCAACTGATTTTTCAAAATACCGGCATTGCCAACATCGGTGATGCAACGGGCCTGCGCGGCTCAACGGCTGCTGGTTTGCTGTACATTGCTCTGCACACCGCCGACCCAGGCGAGGCCGGTACAGCAACAACCAGCGAAATCAGCTACACCGGCTACGCTCGTCAAGGACTTGCCCGAAACAGCGCGAATTTTCCCGTCTCGGCAGGCGTGATGAGCCTTGGTGTGAACGTCGATTTTCCAGAAATGACGGGCGGTACTGGCGGAACAGTTACGCATTGGAGTGTGGTCAAAGAGGTGAGCGGCGCGTCAGTCATCTTGTACAGTGGAACGGTGACACCAAATCAGATCATTGCCACAGGCGTTATTCCACGGCTGAAGGGTACGCCAAGCGGAACACCATCGACTGTGACTGAAGATTAAGGTTTTGCCATGGCCACACGTGCCGACATACTTTATCTCTCGGCAACCGACCAAGATCAGACTTGGGGCACCGACGTTCGAAAGCTCGCTGAAACAGCGCAGGCTTTGAACAGCACAACGATTTGCAGTCATCCGAACTCTGCCGGTACCACATCAATCACGCTCGATCCGCTGACGACCAGCACCACGCAAAGCGATATTCGCGACGCACTGGGCTGGGCTGTCAACGAGCAGGGTGCCGACGGAATGGAGTCCACATCGACTCGCAAGCGTCGCATTCGGGCTGGCGACTGGGTCTTCACAATGCGGCTTGGGCTGCCCACGGCTGGCACTGCCACAGGTACGCTGACTGGCAGCTTTTCTGCGCGTGTTTACCGTGTCGGTCCATCGCCCACATTTACTCGAACGCTGCTGTTTACAACAGGCGATTCAACGACCGTTCAATCAACGGGCCTGGCTGCGGCTACGGGCACTTGTACAGTGACGCAAACCGGGGTGTCTGAAATCGTGCTTGAAGCTGGCGAGACAATTCACGTGGGTTTTCTGAGCAAGGTTGTCCAGGTTGCCGGTTTGCTCGGCGCTACGGTGGCAGGCATTGCAACTTGGCACATTGGCACTCAAGGCGGCGTAGACCCCTCTGTGAATCCGCCAGCAATTGACACGATCACTGAAATGGTCGGCAGTGCGACCGGGCTTGGCACCGCTGCGGCGTCAGCGGCCCAGGTCAAACCGACTGTGGCCAGTGCGACCGGGCTTGGCACCGCGCAGGGGGTGTTAGGATCAATTGCCAGCACCGTTGGGGCGGCAACCGGTGTTGGCGTTGCGGCAGGCACTTTAGCGGCTGTTAAAGAGTTTGCTGGGGCAGCGCAAGGGGTTGGTATAGCCGACGGTAAAATGGCCAAGGTGGCGGGTTTTACAGGCACTGTGGACATTGGTGGCGGTGGAAGTGGTGGCACAACGATCATTGCGCCCGTCTTCGGTGTGTTTGATTGACATTTGCGGGTGTTGGCGCAACAATGTTTCACAATCAAATACCCGGAGTCATGGCCATGGAAGTGCAAATGAGCGCGCACATCGTTGTGGTGTGCCAATCCCTGACAGACTTTAACGCATTGATTAATAAGGTTCAAACTGGGGCAATTACCGGTGCCGTTATGACCGCCCAAAACGAGGGGCAATTGAGTGTTGAATTTGACACTCAAACCTTGGCCACCATCAACTGACTGTAAAATTTGGTCAATAGCAAGCCGTAACACTTGAGGCGATGCGACAATGCTCTATCAACGACGCAGAAACGAGAGTATCAACATGGTGGCACTCATGGCCGCATTGCGCGAAATTGACCGGCATGAATCTGATGCAAAAACTCTGTCGGTGGAAAACTACAAAATTGAACCCGTGAAATTTTCCAGCGATTTGCCGTTCTCGCGCTACACCTATTTCAATCCAGACGAGTATTTTCAGCACCTACCCAACCCATCGCCAGTGTTGGCCGAGAAAATCCACGCCATCATTGCATCGACGCACAGCACCCTTGCCAAATGCATTGCACAGTTTTGCCAGGAATTTGGCGAGCCACCGGCGCTGCAATCGCCTTTGTCACCCGAGGTTGTTTCGGAAGTCCAAAGAATTTTGGAAGGCGCACCGTCCGAAGCATTTTACAATTCGCAACAGCGTCAAATGGATGTGGATTTTCAAGGCGGCACTGTGTTTGTGGATTCTGGCCCATTGGATTTGCCAGATTTGGTGATTGATCCCCGCGATGGGGGCAATTATCACAGCGAAAATGCGGTGTTGCAGTCAATTCTTGATTCCGTGCAAACGCTCCAAGATTGGGTGCCAACGCCGATACAAAGCATGGCCACCGACACGTACAATGGATTGACCACGGAGCCGGGGAATGCCGCAAATCAACAACAAGGAGCTGGCTGATTACAAAATTGAGCAGTTGTCCAAACAACTGGATCAGTTGAACGCAGACGTAAAGCAAAACTCCGAAGAGTACAAGCACCAACTGGCCGACCTGCGCAAGGAAATCAAAGAGGATGTGGTGGCCATCCATGAAAAAATCAACAAGACCGCAGAGCAGTTACCAAAAATGGTGCTGCTGGATCAAAAAATCAACGAAGTGGCCAAGCATTCAGATAGCCTGGATCAGCGCACCAAGGATTATGATGTAATCAAACAGCAGGCCACTCGCGCCGATGTGGCGGTGTCCCGTGTGGGCTGGGCCTTGGCTTTTGCCATCTTGGCCGCCGTGCTGGGCGTGCTGGGGCTCAAATCGTGATGTTTGCTTGTGCATCCCGCTCGACACATGACACACTTTGCCCATGGCCAATGAACTGAACTTTTATTCAACGACTCCCGGAGCCACGCTGACGGCGCGCTTGATTCGCGCTGGGGCGGTGGTGGCCTCGGGCATTGCCCTTGCCGAAGGCCCGGCTGGCTTTTATCGGGGTACGGTGCCAACAAACACACCCAGGGGGGTTTATGTTGCTTGTGCTGTTGACGCTTTGGGTCAGGTGCTTTCAATTGGCGAATTGGCTTGGGCAGGGGATCGCGAGCTTGATCCGTTGAGCCTGGATGATTTGCACTTGATACACGGCCTGCGCATGGGTGCCAATTTGGTGGTGTCCAAAACATCGCGCACAGCCGGAGCCATTCAGCAGTCATTGTCCGAGGTGTCCGAAGTGGTCACGGTGCAGAGGACTGCATAATGATTTTGACCATTGTTCCTTTTCATGTGGCAGTGCAGGGGGCAGGGTTTCGGCTTAACCCGCTAACCACTGCCATCCAGGGTTTTTTGTACCCCAAGGAGGATGAGCCCGGCAATGTATTTGGGTCTGGCGGCAAGTTTGCCAAGGGTGGCAAAACCCGGGCAAAGTACCGCAACATTGCCCAAGCGCAACCCAGCACCCCAAATGACGACGCGGCACTGATTCAGCAGGTAATCGACAAGTACGATTATTTGGAAGGGCTCAAGCAGGTCCGCGCTTTGCTGGATCAGGCCAAAGAGCAGGCCATTCTTGATGATCCCGCACCAGAACAGCCTGCAGCGCTGGAAGAAACCCCGGAAATTGACATTTCCCTGGCCGATGTGGACCTTGGCGCCATTGCGATGCCTGGGGTGTTGCTGCCACAAAAACAAGCCTTGCTGGATTTGCCCGCCAATTTGAGCGCGCCACCGGCCATACCAACCAATCAAGATGCCGACATGGAAGTGTTGGCGCTTTTGATGCTGCTTGACGATTGATTCACAAAGGAGATGTGCATGAAACTCGTAGACAATTCAGGACAAATACTCAAATACAGCTGGACCGTGCGCCTGTGTGCACTGGCCGCTGTGTGTCAAACCTTGGCCCAATTGTGGCCCCTCGTGGAGCCCCAGGTTGCATCGCTGGTAAGCCCGCAGGTTTTCAGTGTGTTGTCGTTGCTGTTTACCGCTGCGGCGATTGTGGCCCGGGTGATTCATCAAACTGTGCTGCACCAATCAAACGATGAGGAGGGCAAGCAATGAAGTGGGTTGATGAAGGCATGACCCACCTGGGCTTGGCTGAAATTCCGGGAGCCAAACACAACGCCACCATTGGCGCATGGCTGCGAAAGCTGGGTGCGTGGTGGGCCGACGACGAAACCCCGTGGTGTGGTGTGTTTGTGGCCCATTGCATGCGCGAAGCGGGTTTGTCGGTGCCCAAGTATTACATGCGTGCGAAAGCATGGGCCGACTGGGGTGTTGGTTTGTCTCGCCCGGTCTTTGGTTGCATTGTGGTTTTTGAGCGCAAAGGCGGCGGGCACGTGGGCATTGTTGTTGGCCAGGACCAGCAGGGCAATTTAATGGTGCTGGGCGGCAATCAGGGCAATCGAGTGAGTATTGCGCCGTTTGATCGGTCCCGCGTGATTGCATATCGATACCCGGCTGCGGTGCCAAGCCCCCAGGATCGCCCGCTGACACTTGTCACAAGCGACGGCAAACTTTCAAGCAATGAGGCCTGACATGGGTATTCGAGCAATCATTGGTGTGGTGCTGCTGCTCATGTCGTTTTGCGCAGGCTTTTACGTCAAAGGCCTTCAATCGGAGCGCTACAGGCTCGAGCAAGACAATGCGCAAATTGAAAAGCAGTTGAAATTGATTGATTCTTTGCGCAAGCGCGAAGGGCAATTGACCAGAGATATTGAGATAATCAGGAACCAACGCGATGAAAACGAAGCGATTTTGCGCGCTGCTATTGACCAGCTTGACACTGAGCTGCGCAAGCGTCCCGCCAGGCCCACCGGCAAACCCAGTGCCGTGCCCAACAATCCCAGCGCTGTCCCCGCTGCAGCCGGGTGTGATGGATCACGACTATATGAGCAGGATTCGAGGTTTCTTGTCGGGGAAGCTGCCCAGTGCACAACAACCCAACAATACCTCCGGGAATGCCGACAAGCCGTTGCCCACTTCAACAACAAAGTGATGTGCTTCAACGATCCCGCGTCCGAAGCATGCCAAGATTCAGTTTTTAACCCGCAAAAGGATATTGCGCCATGATTAAATTGGAACTAAATGTCAATCAAGTGGATGTTTTGATAATGGCCCTGGGTGAAATTCAGGCTAAGTTTTCGCATGACTTGATTCTGTACATTCAGAACGCGACAAAGGCACAACTGGCAGACCAACCCGCGCCTGCACCAAAACCCCCACTTGAATCGCCGGAATTGACTGGCACAGACACACCCAAAAATTAGGAGTAGACCATGGCAGCAGGATTAAGCAGGGCCGATGAGGACAAAAAGTGGCGCGCAGAGTGTGACATGCGCACGTTGATGGAGGCCGAAACGATCAAGGCCGACCCCAAACGACTGAAGGCTGCTCAAGCCATGGCCAAAGAAAAGATGATGGAAGCGGCCAAGGTGGCCGGTTCCGAATCAAAGTCTTAAACCCGACAACGCAAGAGGTTTGCAATGACAGCAAATGCACAATTGGATGAACATATTTCGTCAACCATGTCAGCCGACGAGCTGGCTTTGCTCAATGACTCCGAAATGAGCGAAGAAGAGCGCGCCGCATTGGCCAAGGTGGCCGGTGGTGGCGACGATGATGATGACGATGAAGATGACGACGACAGCGCAGCCGGTTCGTCCAACAAAGAGCCCGTGGAGGGCAAGGGCGCACCTGACCCCACTTCCACCGATGCCGATCCAGCAAAGGTGGCAGCGCAAAGCCAGGCAGCAGCCACCGCCGCCGCAGCCACCACCACTGCAGCAACCAGCGCGCCGGACCCAAAAGCAAGCGCACAAGCCAACACCGACGCAGGTGGTGTGGATACCGGCAAAACACAGACCGATGCTGGTGTGTTTTATCGGGTGGAGCTGCCCAAAGATTTTAACGATCAAGTCAAAACACTGACCGATGAGCGCACTGCCCTGCGCGCAAAACTTCGCGAAGGTGAAATTGACATTGACCAGTACGAGTCTGAGATTGATAAGGTCAACGACAAAATCAAGGCGCTTGACAACATTCGCCTGAAGGCCGAACTCAGCGCCGAAATGGAAGAGGCGTTTTACAAAAAGCAATGGGAAAACACCATTAGCAGCTTGTATCGCCAGGCGGCCAAGAATGATGGAATTGACTACACCAAGGATGCGGTTAAACAAAAAGACCTGGATATGTTTGTGCGCGTGCTGGGGGCCGACCCCGCGAACGAGGACAAGTCCATGGATTGGTTTTTGTCTGAGGCCCATCGCCGCGTGATGGCATTGCATGGCATTGCCGCCAAAACGCCCACGCAGCCCAACACCCCCAACAAGACCAACCGAAGCATGCCCGTGGATGCCGCGCCCAAGACACTGGCCCAGGTGCCCGGAAGCGACGGCCCAGGTGATGATGGCGGCAGCGAATTTGCCGACATTGATGCGCTAAACGGCGAAGAGCTTGAGGCGGCCATTGCAGACATGGCTCGCCGCAATCCCAAAGCGTATGCAAAGTACATGGCGGGGAAATAATGGCCAAAAAATCCAGCTTGATCGTTGATATTAAGCCGGGCGAAACATTGGACCTGGGGGGATTGGCAACAATCTCCCTTGTTCAAAAAAGTGGCAAAGCGGCTCGACTGTGGGTGCAAGCAGACCGGCAGTTGAACGTAAACCATTCAGCTAGGCCAGCACTGGCCGAGGCTGAGAAAAAAAAGACCTGCGCCGACTGATTGCCGTGCAAAGCATGGCATTCTGAGCGTGCAGAATTGAGCGCAAGACGTGCTCCGAAAAAAGTGAATCAACCTTTTTAGGAGTGCGTTATGGCACGGACAATTATCGGCGTGAATGACGCCAAAGCAGTAAAGCGCTGGACCGCAGCGTTGACCTACGATGTATCCCAAAAAGGATACTTCAGTCAAAAATTCATGGCTCGCGGAACCGAGGCCGAAGTGCCCATTCAAATCCTGACCGATTTGGAATCCGACGCTGGCGAAATGATTTCCTACGACTTGCTGGCCGAACTGAAAATGTCTCCCGTGGAAGGCGAGGACATTCTCGAGGGCAACGAAGAGCAGCAAAAATTTTATACCGACACCATCTACATCGACCAAGCTCGTTGTGGTGTGAACACTGGTGGCCGCATGACCCGCAAGCGCACACTGCATGACTTGCGTGAAAAGGCCAAGCGCCAGCAATCCAACTGGTGGGCGCGCTTGATGGATGAGCTTTTGTTCATCTATCTGTCCGGTGCACGCGGCGTCAATGAAAACTTCATTTTGCGCGCAGGCTATACAGGTCGAGCAAACAACGCCTTGGTGACACCAGACGCCAATCACCGTTTTTACGGTGGTGACGCCACTTCGTTTGCCAACATTGATGCAACCGACAAGATGGACCTGCGTCTGATTGACCGCATGAAAACCCGCGCGGACACCCAGGGTGGCGGTGCAACCAACATTCCGGTGTTGCAGCCAGTGAAGATGAACGGTGAGGAAAACTTTGTCTTTGTAATGCACACCTTCCAAGAGGATGCATTGCGCAGCAACACCCAGACCGGCCAATGGCTTGACATTCAAAAGGCGGCTGCTGCTGCCGAGGGTTCCAAGACCAATGCGATCTTCAAGGGTTCGCTGGGCATGTATCGCGGTGTTGTTCTCCACTCAAGCCGAAACGTGATTCGCTTTAACAACGCTGGCGCCGGTGGCAACGTTGAGGCCGCGCGTGGTTTGTTCTTGGGCTCTCAGGCTGCTGTGGTGGCCTTTGGCTCCCCGGGCACCGGCATGCGCTTCTCGTGGCACGAAGAAACCCGCGACAACGGCGACAAGGTGGTGATTACAACTTCTTCGATCTTTGGTATCAAGAAAGTGACATACACAACCGACGCTGGCCCGCAGGACTTCGGCGTGTTTGCCGCTGACACCGCTGCGGCGGCAGTTTAACGGCCTGGCTGAATAAGGAGATTTGACATGGCTTTTGTAAATTCCAATGACTTCTTGACAGGCCGTCGCCCTGCCCGGTTCCCATCCGGTGCGGAAATTGTCTGCCAGCGCGCAAGCGTTGACCTGACAACCGGCGATTTGGTGTCCAACAACTTTGGTGCCGTGGGCTTGCTGCCTGCGGGCTGCGTGATGACCGGTCTGAAGGTGGATGCCGACGACCTGGACAGTGGCACAGGCACACTGACTCTGGACGTGGGCATCTTGAATGCTGCGGGCACAGGGTTTGATGTGACGTTTGCCACCGGATTGACCGTGGGCGCAAGTGCGGGTGTGGTGGAGGTGTTGTCTGCAAACATGCTGCGCATGAGCGCCAACAGCACAACCGATCGCAAGATTGGTGTGCGTATCAATGCGGCACCCAACGTGGCGCAAGCCGGAACCTTGTTCCTGCACTCGGAGTACCGCGCTGTTTAATTTTTGGCGCGCAACCTGAAAGGGGTGGCAACACCCCTTTTTTTTCAAAAGGCGGCACTAAATGAAGATTCAAACCACAATTCCCCCTCGCAAAGACGGCACCGTTAATTTCACTGGCCAAGACGGCAAGGTATATACGTTCAAGGACGATGGTACCGGCTGTTTGGTGTGTGATGTGGATGGGCAGGCCGACCTCAAGCGCATGCTGTTGAACCCACAATTTATGCCTGTGGACGAGGAAGATTTCCTCGATGCCGAGCGTTTGGCCGAACAGGCCGAAAAAGAGCTTGCAAAAAACGATGCCGCAGGCTTGGAACCAAAAGACAACGGCGATGATGACGATGATGACGACGAGGATGACGATGGCGCGCAAGGCGGTGAACCGCTTGAGGCCAACACGCCACCCAAGCGCATCAAGCCAAAGCCCAAGGCCAAATAAAGGGGCTGCACAATGAAACTGTGGTCGGCCTGGACTCGTGATGTTGCCCCGCACGTATCCCAGTGCCCGGCCACCGTCATTGAGTTTGAGATTAGAAACGCGGCGCAAACCTTTTTCAGGGGTAGCCGCGCATGGCGCGAGGTGACAGGGTACTTTCCTGTGACCGCAGGCCAGCAAACGGTGCTGGTGGAACCCAGCGACCCCACGCATGAGCTTGTTGAGCTGGATTCGTCTTTTGTCATGTTAGACAACAAGCGACTTCCCCCAATCACCCCAGAGCAACTGGATAGCCTGTACACCGAGGATTGGACCACACTGACTGGCATGCCAGACAATCATTACTGCCTGACACCCAATCAAGTGTCTTTGTTCAGGATTCCATCGCAAAACGCGATCAATGGACTCAAAGCGCGCATATCCATCACCGTATCCGACACGGCCACAGGCTTGCCCGATGAGATTGCCAATCGGTTTTGGGATGCCATTGTGGTGGGCGCTCGTGCGCGTTTGATGTTGTACAAAAACTCAGCCTGGTATGACGCGGACATGGCTGCGATGTACGGCAATGCATTTTCCGCAGCCATTGATGATGCCCGCCTGGACGCTGCACAGGCGTATTCCGGGGCACGGATCGTGGCTCGATCGACTTCTAAATGGTGCTGACCTATGACAATCCAATACTCGACCACCCTGCGCAATGCGCAATTGGATCAAATCGAAACAGTGACAGGTGTCACCCCTGAATTGCGCCTGTACAGCGGTGCAATCCCAGCCAATGCTGCGGCGGCCCCAACGGGCACGCTGCTTGTGCAAATGTCATTGCCTTCAGACTGGATGGCGGCGGCTTCCGGTGGCATCAAGGCCAAATCAGGCTCGTGGAGTGGCAGCGGGTTGGCAGGCGCGGGAACAGGCACGGCGGTGGGTTATTTCCGCATCTATGACAGCACAGGCACAACCTGCCACATCCAAGGCACTGTCACGGTGACTGGCGCGGGTGGTGACATGACCATGGATAACACCAACGTGGCGCAGAACCAAGTGGTGACTGTCAACACCTTTAGCGTGACCGCAGGCAACCCATGACCCCAGGTGCAATCAACGCCTCTCAGATCAATTACACCGTCATCAACGGGGCCGGTGGTGAGGGCATTATTTTTTCGGATGTGTATTACACCCAGGAGCCCGACGAATACGCCATTGCGGCGGCCAATGCGGTGTTGTCCTCAGTGGCGAAAACCGAAGCCAACGATGCGGGCGCGAGCGCGGCCACCAATGCCATTGCGGTGACAAGCACAACAACCCAGCAAAGCCAGGACGATGATTCGTCGGCGGTGGTTTTTGTTGGTGCGTCCTCAAGCTACACACAGGGCGAACAAAATCAACTGACCACAGCACTGGCGGCCTTGTTGGCAGCCCTGTCTCAAACCCAAGAGAGTCAATTGTTGGATGCACAGGCCGAGGCGGCATCGCTACAGGCGGTGGTGATGTACCTTCAGGCCAACAACACACTGCTGGCCAGCGCAACAACAGCCATTGCATCAAGTTTGTCGGCCACGCAACAGCATCAGCAAGCCGTGATTGATGCACTGAACGCAGTGGCAGTGGCCATGAGCAAGGCCGAGCTCAATGACACAACCAGCGCCGAGTTTGCCAGTGCGGTGTGGCGGCACATGGGCGGCTCGTCCGCGTCTGCTCACCCTGGTGGCTCATCCATCAACCCCCGCCAAGGCGGCTCTTCTGTGATGGTGCACTGACATGGCCTTTACCCCACAAGACATCATCACCGAGGCCCGGTACATCTGCAACGATTTCCCGGACTCAGGCCTTTTTCGTCAGTCCAATGACGAATTGGTGCTGTACGTCAACTCAGGCCTGCGCGAAATGGCCACGTTCATGCCCATGATGTTTTCCACCATTGGCGACATGACGTGTGAAGCGGGTAAGGTGGAGCAAAAGATTACGTTTTTGGACGCCATTCGACTGCTTGATGTGATTTGCATTCACGATGGACCGGCAATCACACCCTTTCAGCGCGATGTGTTGGACCGATTTGACCCCAACTGGCGCACCGCAGCCCCAGGCCAAGCGGCACAATGGAGCCCAAAAGAGGGCGATCCGCTCACGTTTTACCTGGACAAGCCGGCGCCCTTGGGTCAAGTCATCGACATTCAATACGTGCGCAACCCACGGCAGTATGCGTTGGGCGACATTATTGGCGACGTGCCCGAGAGCTTTAAGCCTGCGCTGGTGGATTACGTGGTGTATCGCAGTGAGGTAAAGGACGACGAGAACGTGTTGTCTGCTCGCGCTGCGGCGTTTTACACCGCATTCAAAACAAAAATTGGAGTCGTAGAGAATGGCCCTGCTACTTAAAAACAATGCTTATTCGCGGCTGGCGGCATCCATTAGCGATGTGGCCAATAGCTTGACCGTAACCACCGGGCACGGGGACCGATTCCCTATTGCCACTGGCGGCAACTATTTCAAGATCACGCTGCAAGATGCAGCAAACAACATTGAGATCATCCGGGTCACGGCGCGAAATTCAGCGTCGGACACCATGACCATTCTCCGTGGCCAGGAGGGCACCACGGCCCGCGCGTGGAACCTGGGCGACATTGTTGAGTGTCGCTTCACTGCGGGCATCATGGGACCGCTCACAGTTTTTGATGAGGAAAGCACTGCGGCTGGCATTCGCGGCAAGATTGACGTGCCCACCCGCACAGGCGGCGATGCGTCGGGCTTGTGGAATATCAGTGTTAGCGGGAATGCAGCAACGGCCACGGTGTTGCAAACTGCGCGCAACATCAACGGTGTTTCGTTTAATGGGTCCAGTGACATTACAGTGACCGCAAACACCACCAACAGCGTCACGTTCAACAACGGCGGCGGTGGTGGTGCGTCTGGCTCATCATTCAACGGCGGTGGTGCGCTCACCGTGTCGTACAACACCGTAGGAGCGCCCTCTACAACGGGCGCAAACGCATCGGGCACTTGGGGCATCAACATCACCGGCAATGCCGGTACCGTGACCAACGGGGTTTATCTTAACGGCACCCAAACAATTACCGGGATTAAAGATTTCACGAGCTCAAACACCGGCATAGCCAACAGCGCCGGAAACCTAGCCACTCTCGAAGCGTACGGTTCGGGCGGCGCTGCTTTTATGGCGTTTCATCGCCCAGGTCAGTACGCGGCATATTTTGGCCTTGATAGCGACAACCAATGGAAGGTTGGCGGTTGGTCGATGGGTGCGGTTGCATATCCAATCCTGCATTCGGCTAATTACAACAGCTACGCACCCACCTTAACAGGTGGCGGTGCATCCGGTACTTGGGGTATTAACATCACCGGGAATGCTGAAAGCGTCACCAACGGTGTTTACAACAACGGCGCGACCTACGGAATTAGCATATCTGGGAATGCGGCCACTGCAACAACTGCAACCCGATCAAACGCGCTTAATGTGCTGGATACCAGATCGGTAGTGCAAGGCCCCGGAGGTTTGGGGCAAGTGGTGCGGGCCGATTTTCTCAACAATAGCACGGACGGCCTTAATGATGGCGGGACGCATCATGGCGTATTGACCTTTAACCAATGGACCGATGCTAGTGGGGGCGGCACGCGCCAGCTTGGTTTTACTGACAACGATAACCTTTGGCTTCGCGGCAGCGGTTCGGGGCAGACTTCCTATGGACCTTGGAAGTTAATGCTTAATAGCCTTAACTACAACGCATACGCACCAACCCTAACAGGCGGCGGTGCATCGGGCACATGGGGTATCAACATCACCGGCAATGCAGGTTCGGCCTATGGTCTTGGCGTGCAGGGTGCGGGTTCGGCCCCAGGGGCAAACCAAGTGCTACGCTCCGATGGCAATGGCTACACGTACCACAACTACATCAACAGCAACACCGGCAACGGTGAAAACCCACCCATTAACCAAGTGATTGTCACCAACGGCAGTGATAATTTCTATCGCAAAGCCTCAATTGCGCACCTGGGGAATCAGCTCAACGCAAACGGGTATCAGTTTGTTGCGCAAACGGGCGGCAGCCCTGCTTACTATGGCGCAAGGGCGTGGGTGAATTTTAACGGGCAAGGAACAGTAGCAATTCGTGCGCAGGCAAATGTATCTTCAATAACAGATTTGGGGTTGGGGTACTATCGGGTGAATTTTTCAACAGGGATGCCTGACGCAAATTATGTTGTTGATGGGTTGGCTAGTGTCAGTGCCTCTACAGGCGGATCACGAGCCTCATTGTTCTGTTTTGCAAAAAATGATGGCGCAAACGGTCGTGCCGCACCATTAACCTCTAGTTTTGAGTTTATTACCGTTAGGGATGACGGTGGAGTTTACCTAGACCCCATTGATGTTTGTGTTGCTGTTTTTCGATAATTGAGGTGATTTTTATGAAAATTGTTTATTTAAAAGAAGACGGAGGTATTGCCGTTCTACAACCAACCGACGAATTACCAATTCAACAAGTAGCAAGAAAAGATGTTCCTTTTCAGGTACCTTACATTTTTGCCGATGATTCGGTCATACCTGAAGATAGAACATTTAGAAACGCATGGTCCGCTGATTTTTCAAATCCCGACGGTTACGGCCTGGGGCCTCAGCGGTGGTTCATTGAACAAGCCGAAACCGAGATTGCCCAAATTGACGCCAGACCACAAACCAACGATCCTGCTATTTTGAAAGCCAGGCAAGATCGAGTGGCCGAGCTGCAAGCGCTGATTGAGCGCATGAAGGCCGAGGTTTTGCAAATTGAGGGGGTACACCTGTGATTACGATCAACATGGAAAAAGCCCGCGATATTAAGCGGGATATGATTCGTGCCGAGCGCTCACCTATGCTGGCAGCCCTCGATGTTGAATTTATGCGGGCGGTGGAGGCCGGTGACACGGCAAAGCAGCAAGAGATTGCAGCCGAAAAGCAGCGTTTGCGAGATGCCACTGCACACCCGAGCATTGAAGCTGCACAAACCGTTGAAGAGCTGAAGGCCATCAACCCGCTTATTGCTTGAGGACGCCATGACTGGTTTGGTTGTCGCCCCGTTTTTTGGAGAAACGCCCCGCACGGCCACCCGCTTGCAGGGTGACGGAAGGGCCGCCGACGCCTCCAATCTTGTGCTCACCAGCGGCGAGATTGAGCCTATTCGCCAACCAGAACTAGTGCATACACCGTCTATTTCCGGCCCATGGATTTCGGTGTATCGGGCGTTTTCAGGTGGTTCAGAGGTTTGGCTGTCCTGGAATCGGGATGTGGATGTGGCGCGTGCGCCATTGCCCACCACCACCGAGGCGCGTTTTTACTGGACCGGCGACGGTGAGCCGCGCTTTGCCACGTTTGCCATGCTACCAAGCTCCATGTACGCCCTGGGCATTCCAAAGCCCAAGGCAGCACCCATGGTGTCATCGACTGGCGGCACGGGAGCCAATGTCACCCGTATCTACGGGTACACGTTTTACTCGCAATTCAACGAAGAGAGCGCGCTTTCCCCGGTCAATGCGCCATTCACCGGCAAGGTAGACGGCACCTGGACAATCAGTGGCATGGACGCTTTTCCTGCCAGCAGCGGCACGGGCACCGCAACGCACTCCTTGGGTGTGACCACATTCGACAACACGGGCAATCACTGGCTGCGTGCGGGCGACGAAATCATCATCAACGCAACCAAGGTGGCCGTGGCATCCACGCCCACCAACAGCCAATTCACGGTGTCTGGCAACTTTGCAGGGGCGACTACCTGGGCGCGTGTGGCGCCATGGAATACCGTGGGCATGAAACGCAGACTCTACCGCAGCGCGGGCAACATCGGCTCGCTGCAGTTGGTTGCAGACAATGTGGGCACCAGCTACACCGACACACTGACCGATGCGCAGATTCTTGGTGATGAGCTGGTGTCGGGCTCGTGGGAGCTACCACCAACCGGGTTAAAAGGTTTGCGCGTGCTTCCCAATGGCTGTTTGGTGGGCTTTGTGGGCAACCAAGTGTGCTACTCCGAACCATTCCAATTCCATGCATTCCCACCGGAATACTACCGCAGCACCGCATTTGATGTGGTGGGCCTCGGGTCGGCGGGCTCAACCGTGATTGCAGCAACCCAAAGCGTGCCGTACGTTCTCGACGGACAAAGCCCGGACGTGGTGACTGCGGAAAAAGTGGACAACGTGTGGCCCTGCCTGTCCAAGCGCAGTGTGATTAGTGTGGGTGATGGCGTGATGTTTGCCACCACCTACGGCATGGCCTACGTGGGCCTGAGCGGCAACCGCATTTGGACGCAAAACCTTTTCACGCGGCGCGAGTGGGAGCCATTGATGCCCGAGACAATGGTGGGCGCAAAGGCTGAAGGGCGAATCTTTGTGCGGTATGACACTCAAGCGGGCATGCGCGGAGTGCTGGTTTTTGACCAAGAAAACCCCGACATTGGCCTGACTCGATTGACGTTCTACCCCGACGAGATTTACAGCGACGAAATCAATGGCTCGTTTTATCTGGTAGACGAGGATGGTGTCAAACGCTACGACAACCAAGAGGGCGCGCGCGTTGCCTATTCATGGCTGTCCAAGGAGTACACCCTGGCAAAACCCGTGAACATGGGTGCATGCAAAGTGGATTTTGCCAGCCAAATGAGCGAGGCCGATGTGGCCGCCGAATTGGCAGAATATCAAGCGCAGGTCGATGCAAACAATACAGCCGTGACCAATTACGCGGGCTTGGGCGGCATCAATGGCAGCGCAATCAATAGCACGCTGGTCAACGGCTCCAACGTAACCGATGTGGCCCCGCCGGATGTGTCGGCCACAACCATTACCTTGTACGCAAAAAGCCAAAATGACGGTCAATTCCGGCCCGTGTTCAGCAAACAACTGGTGGCCGATGAGCGGCCATTCAAAATGACGGCGGGTTACAAGGCCGATGTATTCAAAGTGGGGTTGACCGGCACCCTTCGGATCATGTCCGTCAAAATGGCCGAGACAATCAAAGAGCTAACCACCTTATGAAACGCGCCATTCCACAATTGCCCAGGCCGGACGGTGATCGAGTGCCTTTCGATCGTGCCATCAAAGAGAATTTGGAAGATTTGACCGGCAGAACATCGGGGATCATTGAGGGGCTTGAAGACACGGCAAGCCTGGCTGATGTGATTGCCAAGGTCAATGAGATTATTGACCGATTGCAAAAATGATGTGCGAAGCATGTCACCATGTTTGGCATGAGCACCACCGAACAATTAAACCGCTGGCGACACCTGATTGAACCGGCAATACAGGAAAGCATCACCCCCATGCCCTGGGCGGAGGTGTGCAGCCTGGATGTGTCCGTGCTTGAAGGCAAGGCATCGGTCTTGGTTGCCTGCGATTCAAACATTGGCGGCAAGCCCGTTCGTTCAATTTGGGTGGCCGCCGGGGTGCTGGATGAGGTTCTTGAGCTGGTGGAGCGGGCGTGTGCGCAGGCCCGGCGTGATGGGCACACAAGCATTTGTTACATCGGTCGGCGCGGCTGGGTCAAAACCGCCGGATTTTCAGAGCTGGCGATTGTTGGAATAAGGAGTCTTTGATATGGGCGGCTTGGTTGGAAAGGTTTTTGGGGGCAGCAAAGCGCCACCCCCACCAGATTACACCCCTGTGGCGCAAGCCTCAAAAGAAGTGCAGCAGCTTGCCAACGAGCAGGCGCAGCGTGCGCTTGATGAGAGCAAGCGCCAGTTTGACATTAACCAACAGATTACGGATCGCGTGGTGGACCGGCAGCTGTCCATCATGGATGAAACCGCCGAACAAGCGCGGGATTATTACGACTACGGCAAGTCATTTCGTCCGCTTGAACAGCAAATGGCGGCAGAGGCGGGCGACCCAACACAAGCGGCAGCAGATGAGGCAGAGCGTCGCGTCATCCGTGATTCGGCCATGGCGCAGTCTGGCATTTTGAGAGACAAGGCCACCGACTGGGCACAGAAAAACGCAAAAATGGGCGAGCAATTGTCCAGCATGCAGCAGGCCCAAGGCGCGGAGATTCGCGGGGATGTGCAAGCCTATTCGCGCACCCAGGCCGACAACCTGCAAGCCTTGCGTGATACCGAGGCAGCCAAGGCGCAGGAGTTTGCGCAACGCGCAACCGCCTTTGATGCCGGGCAGGCAGGGCGCACCGCGCAGGCCGAACAAACAGCCCTGGCCAACGCCGCCGAACTCAAGGGTCGAGCCGGAGATTTTGAGCAACAACAACGCGCCACGGCCAGCAACCTGCAAGACGTGACGCAGGCCAATGCACAAACCTTGCGGGACCGCACGGGCCGATTTGAAGATGAGGCGCGCAGTGACATTGCTTTGGCCACTGGTGGCAATGCGGGCATTCGCAGCCGATTTGCCTCAGACATTGACGACGAGGTGAACCTCGCAGTGGCCGACGCACGGGCTGGGCAGACCCAAGCCCTTGGCACCGCCGCTCGCACCGCAGCGCGTTACGGTTTGACCGTGCCCGCCAACCTGGACACATTGACCACCGGCAATGCCCTGGCGCTGGCCCGGGCGGCCAATACCACCCGCAACGCCACCACAGACAAGTACCGTGGTTTGGTGTCGCAAGGCATTGGCCTGAAGCAAAACACATTTAGCACCGCTCAAGGTGCTTTGACCCAGGCCATGGACCGCCAAGAAGGCGGTTTCAAAGACCAAATCAACATCAACAAGGACACGTTTGTGACCGGGCAGGGTGCGACAACAGATGCCATGGGTCGCCAACAGGCCGGGCAGCAGCAGCGCATTGACAACGAGCGTACCAATTTTGGCGTGACCACCGCCGCACTGACGGACGCAGCCAATCGGGATTTGAATAGCCGTGCAGCCGTGCTGGAAGGCAACCAGCAGATTTACAACACCGGCCAAGCCTCCAAGATGGCGGCCATGGGACTGCAAACACAGGGCGTGCGCGAGGGCGCGGGCATGGCGCGAGACAGCTTTGTGACGGAAAATGCCGCACTGAGCGATGCATTTAACCGTGAAAGCACGGCACTGAACAATCAGCGCAACCAGCGAATTCAGGACCGTTCGCTGGATTGGGCACGAAAGCTCGACGTAACCGGCATGGCCCGTGGTATGCCCGGCGCATCCCAAGGCGCTTATGGTGTGTCCGTGGGCGCGGGCAATGCAGCCTCGTCCAACCAAATGCAGCCCGGTCAGCTCTACATGAATCAAATGAACCAGGCCAACCAAAACCAGTTGCAAGGCCGACAATTGGCCATGAGCGGATTGACCAACATTTTGAGCAATCAAAACACAGGATTCCTAACTGGCCGACAGCAAAACCTTGACATGATGGGCGCACTGGTGGGCGGGGGTGCTGCCGTGTTTGCACCGTCAGACAAGGACGTTAAAAAGAACATCAAAAAGGTGGGCAAAGACGAGGCCACCGACCTGACGCGCTATGAGTTTGAGTACAAGGGCGATGACAGCGGGGCACGGTTTGAGGGTGTGATGGCCCAAGACGTGGAGAAAAAATACCCACAGGCGGTCATTACCCGCCGTGATGGCGTGAAGGCTGTGAACTACGCTCAACTGGGCTTGAGCATGCGGAGGGTTGCATAATGTCGTTTTCAGCGGGGTTTGCAAGGGGCTATGGCGTGATGGCCGACGCCATGGACCGAAAGCGCAAGAGAGAGCAAGAAGACGAGCTCAAGAAAATCTCTGGCGCCAAGGTGGAAAAACTGGATGTGGTGGGCAAAACCGCCGATGGCATGACGCAGTTGGACGAAAACGACCGGCCCGTGGTGACTGGGCAAAAGTTTCGCTTGCTGGATCAGGAATACGACACCACGCCAACACCCCAGCAGCAAAACACGGCAAAAAGCCTGGCCATGGCGGGCGTTATCAAGCAGACAGACCCGGCCAAAGGCTTGGAGTTGGAGCGCGGAATTCGGCAACAGGATCGCGCGGAAAGGGCGCAGGCAGCCGAAGATGAGTACATTGCCAAGCGCAAAGAGGCCTTGGGGGCCACTCGCTTTTCTCAGCAACAGGCGCAATATCAAAACATGCTGTCGGAGTTTCAGGCCAAGGCTGAAGAGGCCAAGAAAGCCAAGGCGCAGGGCATTGATGTGCCCATGCCGATGGAGCCTGAAAAGCCACAATACGGGCTTGGTGCAGCACTGGCCGACCGCGCACAATTGTTGGCCCTGGATGCGCAGTACAACAAACTGAGCAACGAGGCTTTCACCCAGTACGCCGATATGTACAAGAAGGTGCAGCAAGAAGGGTATGTGGACGCTTTGAAATTGGCGCGCAAAGGCGCACCACTGACAGAGGTGGCCAAGGCTTTCAATGCCAGCGGGGAAACCAAGTTTGACCCCAAGGATGTGGTGTCGGATCAGGTTGTGCAATCGCCAAATGCGCCACCCACGCGAGTGCTCAAACTGAAGGACGGCACTGTGATTGACGTGCTTCAAGAGCTAAACGATCTTGGTCAGGCCGACAAGATTTACACGCAATTCTTTCAAAAAGAAACCAACCGACGCGCCAACAACGCAGACAGCCGCGCAGCAGCATCACAATCCAACGCGCTGTCGGACCGTGAAGAGGAAAAGAGGCGCGAAAAAGAGGCCCGCGAAAGCAGTGTTGAGTTGTTCATGGAGCAAAACCCCAACGCTTCACAGGCGCAAATCCGTGCGGTGCGGGCAGGTTTGATGAAACCCGCAACCGGCGCTGAAAAGGGTTCGTTTAAGTTTGAGGCCGACAAATATGGTGATGGCGGTATTGCCGTGCAAGAAATGCCCGGCGGTGCTGGCGTCGTGACAAAAATCGACAAGTCGGGTCGCGTGGTGTCTCGGCAAGAGATTGCGGCGCCTGGCAAAGCACCAAGCATCACCAAAGAAGAGATTGAGGCAACGGCAGCCCAGGAAGGCATGACCCCTGAGCAGGTCGTTGAAGAGCTCAAAAAAGCCAAGGTGTTGCCGCAAAGCTATAAGTACAACTGATTCGATTTGCCGTACAAAGCATGGCATCCTGAGCGTGTTCCGCTCAGGGTGCCTCTATGTCCAATTTGTTCGATAAGTACGGTATCAACCGCCCCCAAGGTCAACAGCAGACTGGCCAAAAACCCAACAATCTTTTTGATCGCTTTGGCGTAGAAAGACCCAAGCGGCCAGATGAAGAGCCCGAAGAAGAGCAGGGCATTGTTGGATCGGCCATTGATTCGGTCATTGACGCGGGCAAAACCCTCTATCAGGGTGCAAAATCCACGGGGCGCGCCATTGGTGCGGCGGGTAACACAGTTTCCGGCGACCTTCAGGACGTCGAAGAGTACGCGGCCCGCCAAAACGAGGCCAGCAAAGAAAAGCCCGAAGCCTTGCAGCGCTTCAATGAGGCCATTGAGCGGGGCTCCAAATCGGTGGACCCCAGCGCGGGCACGCTCTCTCAGATTGGCCAGTCTGCCAAGGAGATTGGCAAGGCAGTCATTGACAACCCGGAAGGGGCTTTCCAGTTTGGCCTTGAGCAGGTGCCCAACATGGCGGCGGCATTGGGTCCGGGCATTGCCGGGGCAAAGGCTGGTGCGGCCTTTGGTGCCTTGGGTGGCCCATTGGCCCCCATCACAGCCCCAGTAGGTGGTGTGTTGGGCTTTGCAACTGGCATGTTTTTGGGCAATGCCGCCCTGGAAACGGGCTTCAAGGCCATTGAAAAGGCCGAAGGCGGTTTTACGCAGGCCGAGGCCGATGAGGCAATTTCCGAGGGCGCAGTAAAGGGTGGCGTTGTCACGGCGGTGGATGTGGCGACGCTTGGCATTGGTGGTGCGGCGGCCAAGTTGCTCAATCGCGCAGTGGCCAATGCCGGAGCAAAGGCTGAGGCCCGTGTGTTGGCCGATGCGGGCGTGGACATTACCAATCGCCAAGCCGTAACGCAAGCACTGGCCGACCCGGCATTGCGCCAAGCCGCGCAAGAGGCCGGGATGCAAGCGGCCAAGGCGACCTCCACCATTGGGCGACGCACCTTGCAAGCAGGCACCGTGGGTGCAATGGAAACAGTGGGCGAGGGTGTTGGTGAATACCTGGGCGAGCTGGCAGCCACCGGCAATGCCAGTGTTTATGATGCGGTGGTCGAATCCCTGGCGGGCTTGAGTCAATCTGCCGTGGAAACCGGATACAACGTGTCCAAGGCGCAGGGGAACGACCTGGACACCCGTGGCATTGTGCGCGCCGGTCAAGAAATGCAAGGCGATACCACCGCCGGACAGCCCGCAGGTGCACCAACCGCCACCAATACCGCCTTGCAGGGCAACGTGCCACCAGAAGCAGTCACACCAAGCGCGGACCCAAGCGCGCAGGCAGCGCCGGAAAGCCCGGTGCAAGCAGCCCCGATGCCAGCACAAAGCACCACACCGGCAAACCTGCCGGAAGTTGAGGGCCGACTGGCGCAGCTTGAGATTGAAGCGCAGCAGCGTGAGCTCACACCACAGGAACGCGCCGAGGCGGAGCAATTGATGGCCGCGCTTGAGCAAATGGAGCAGGGCGAGGTGACCGCCGTACAGCCAATCATGCTGGACAACACCCCGACCCCAGTTGAAGCGGGGCAGGAGAGACAGGAGTCGGCCCTGACACCACCCGCCTCCGCGCCAGCGGGCACCGCCAATGCGATGCCACAAGCCGACATTACGGGCAAGAAGCCGGGCAGCTGGGTGATTGTGGACAAGTCCACCGGCCAAGCCGTGGTCGAAATGTTTGATGCAAGCAACGTGGCCAAGGTCAACACCGACCGATTTGACATTGTTCCTGCCGGTCAATACCTGGCTTCACTGAACCAACAGCAAGGCAAGGCGGGTGCACCCACGGCAAGCATTGTCCCAACCCCGCAGGCCAGCACCGTGCCCACCGAAGGCATGGCGCCAAGGATTGATCCCGCACAAGGCAGCACAGAACAAGCCTCGTCGCTGCCAGCCGGGCAAGATCAAAACCTTCAAAACCGGGACCGCAGCCGCGCCGCATCGGTGATGCAAATGGCGCAAATTGCCAAAGACCCGGATTTTATGCGCTTGGGTCCAAGCAACACCCCGGACAGCGGTGCGCCCATGGTGTTTGCCGTGGGTGATGATTTTGTGAATATCTCAGGCAATGCCTTTGGCGCACAAGACGTGGCCGTGATGAGCGACGGCCAGCGCGTGCCGTTTCGCTATGCCGTGGTGGACGCAAGCAAGGTACAGCCTTCTAACTTTGTCACCGGGGACGTGAATCCGGAATTCACTTCCAAGGCCAACGGGACCATCAAGGCACTGAACAACGGGCGAACCGCCGCCGTGCGTGCCGCCTATGAAATGGGCACCGCTGGCCGATATCAGGCCGAGTTTTTGCAGCGTGCGGCCATGGCGGGCATTGACCCCCAGGTGGTTCAACAAACCCCCAACCCCATGCTGGTGCGTGTGTATTCTGAAAAGGACAACACCGTGGGCATGGCTGCCAAATCGCAGGGTCAGGCCCTCGGCATGTCGCCCTCGGAGTTGGCGCGTCAAGATGCTCAATTGATCGACAGCAGCGTGTTGTCGGTGTACATGCCGGGCGACGTGGCAGCCCCCGACAATCGGGATTTTGTGCGCGCCATGGTGGGCCGGATGAATCAGGCCGGCGTGGATGTGGCCGGGATGATGACCGACACTGGCACGCTATCTAGCAATGGCCGACTGCGCATCCAAGCCGCACTCATGCACGCGGCCTTCGATGACTCTGACCTCGTTCAGGAAATGTTTGACAGCCTGGACACTGACATAAAGGCCATTGGTGAGGCATTGAAAACCGTGGCCGGAGAATGGGCCAACCTGCGCGATTCGGTGCGTTTGGGCGTGATTCCAGCCGAAATGGATTTGACCGGCAATCTGCTGCAGGCCATTGACATGATTCGCCGCGCACGGCGCGACCGTGCCAACCTGTATGAAATGTCCAGGCAGGTGGACATTGAAACCGGGCAGATTCCCGACCCGTTGACCACGGGTTTGCTCAATGTGTTCTACACCGGCACCTACCTGACTCGGGCAGCCGGAAAAGACAAGATGATTGCGCAGTTGCGCGATTACATCAATGCAGCCATGTCCGTGAGCAACGGGGCTGATATGTTTGGCGACCAAATCCGCGCCACGGACATTTTGAATGTACTCACCACCGATGGAGGGCTAGACAATGTACAAGCCGCAGCAAGCGCAGGACAACCCAGTGGCGGCAGCGATCCTGGGAATGGCCCTGCTCAAACAGGGGACCAAGGACTTCGACCAATCCAAGCAGGCGCGAGCCAGGGAGTTGTTGGAATTGGCCAAGGAGAGTCCCAAACTCAAAAGCAGCCCAGTGGACAAGGCAATCAAACGGGCAATCTCGGCAATGCTGAAGCGTTCGACCTGACGGCACCGACCCCGGAGCAGTTGCAAGCGCAAAGAGAGCAGCAGCAGGAGCGTGAAAGACAGGCGCGTGAGGCCGAACAGCGCGCCCAGGCCGATGACCAGTTGGGTGATTTTAAACTGGTGGGATCGGACCGAGACGTAGACCGCGCAGAGGCGGCGGGCCAGCGCAATATGTTTGACCAGCCCACAGAGTCAGAGCAGGCACCAGCCACCGCCGAGCAGGCGATTCGAGATGCATTCCGCGCACTCCCAAGCGTTACCCTGGGTGCGTTTTACCCAATCACAGTTGAATTTAATGGCCGCACCCAACAATTCTTGGCTTCACAAAGAGCACTGAAGGGCAACAAAGCGGAGCCAGCCATTACTTTGCTGCAAATCAAAAAAGGCAAGATGCTTGCCGACATGCCCAGTGAGTACATTGCAACCATGTACAAACTGGATGCAAACAACAATCTGGCAGAGCAGGGTAGCCCCAAAGTAGCCTCGTCGGGGCAAATTAAACAATGGCGCGATGCGGGTTTTGAATTGCCCGCACTGGATTCATCAAAGCCGGAAAAAGCGGCAACAAAACCAAAAAAACAGCCAGCCGTGTCGGCCAACAAAGTATTCACCGAGGACGCCGCAGAAAAAGCCCGCGCGCTGCTGAAGAAAAAGCTGGGACAGCTCAACGCAGGCCTGGACCCCGAAATTTTGCAGGCAGGCATTCAACTGGCGGGCTACCACATTGAGCGTGGGGCGCGCACCTTTGCCGCGTACTCCAAGGCCATGATCGACGACCTTGGTGATGCAGTAAAGCCTTACCTGAAATCGTGGTACATGGGCGTCAAATACGATCCACGGGCAGCGGAATTTGAGGGCCTGAGCAGCGCTGCCGATGTGGAGCAGGCCGACATAAACAACCTGGGAGCAGACGATGTACAACCTACCAAGCAAGGCACTGCAGGCAATCAGCCACAAACCGATGGCAAGCCCAGTGATGAAAAAACTGTTTCGGATGACGCCGACACAACGACTCAAGGCGCTGGATCAACAGGCCAAAATGCTCGAGGCGCAAGAAATCGACCCCTTGGTGGTGGTGGCGTATCAAACGCTGGCCCCGATGTGGGTGGAGCGCGAGGCGTTGGAGGACTATTTGACGACGAAGGAGGGTTCAAAGCTAACCCCGTTCCTTCAGGTTCCGGCGACGCTCGAGGAGGCACTTATGACAGCACAAGCCGAGTGGAGCCTCGATCAAAAGCAGACGGAGCAGCTTCGCAAGTTACTGGCCAAGCTGTAAGCCTGCAAGAAAAGATTGCCGCCCAGGCTGCAGCCGAGGGTATCCCCGTTCAATACGCCAACAAGGCCAACATTGACGCCACCCTGCCCTTGCTGAACCCAGGGCAGCGCGAGGATGTGCTTGTTGCCGAAAAGCGATTCGCCAAGCCCAATGGCTACGGCATGCTGTTTACCAATGGCACGGGAACCGGCAAGACACTGCTATCCCTGGGTGTGATTAAGCGCTTGCTCAAGCAGGGCAAAGAAAATGTGCTGGTGGTGGTGCCCAACGAGGCCGTAATTGGCGCGTGGCTTGGTGATGCCAAGAAAATTGGCGTGCAGATCACGGCGCTGCCCGACACCAAATCCGCGGGCACCGGGGTGGTCATTACCACCTACGCCAATTTCGGCCAAAACGACGAGCTGGCCAAGCGCGATTGGGACATGGTAGTGATCGATGAAGCGCACTTCTTGATGCAAAACGCGGCGGCTGAAAAGACCGAGGCGCTTGCGGCATTGCAAGCGGTGTCGCTGCACCCAAGTGGCTACATTCGACGCGCAAGCATGCAAAACCGTGAGCTGTTGGCCAGCATGAAGGAAAAGAGCGACCGGATTGAAACGCTTAGAAAAATTGCCAACACCGACGACACGGTAGACCAGCTTCGCAACTCCTACCTGTCAGAAGCCAAGCAATTGGAGCAGGAATGGATTGCCTTAAACGACAAGTGGGTGGCGGCGCGCAACAAGGTCGAGCAAGATGTGATCGACCGCCAGGGTGAAAAGCGCACCCGCGTGCTGTTTACATCGGCCACGCCATTTGCCTACGAAAAAAATGTGGAGTGGGCCGAAGGCTATTTGTTTGAGGTGGAAAAGGGCCAGACCGGCGGCTACAACGTGGCCACCGGCATGGACAAATTCATGGTGGAGCATTTTGGCTATCGGATGCGGTACAACAAATTGACCGAACCCGACGCCAAAGTGGACCGCGATTTGATGCAGCGCAATTTCAACACCTGGCTGCGAAAGCAGGGCGTGTTGTCGGCACGCATGCTGGATGTGGATTTTGACTACGAGCGCAAGTTCATTCTGGTCAACAACGGCATTGGCCAGAAGATTGACGAGGGCATGCGCTGGTTAAACGAAACCGACAATGGCCGGTATAGCTTTTTGGCCTCCATGATTGAGGACAAGTTTGACCGGCTTAATCGCTTGCGCCTGCTAGAGGCCATCAAGGCCAACGAGGCCATTCCATTCATCAAAGCGCACCACGCGCTTGGACGCAAGGTGGTGGTGTTCTATGACTTCAACGTGGGTGGCGGCCTGAACATTTTTGATCTGTCTGAGCTTAAAAAGAGCTTTGAACAGGCGGAGGGCAACAAAGAATTGCCCGACGAGTCCAAGTTCATTGAAGTGCCCGTGCGCGGTCAAGAAAAAGGCGTGTCGGGCAACAGTCGGCGCATGGAGCGCATCCCACGCTCGCAATTGGTGGCCGAGTTTATTGAGCGGCGCAAAGATTTGCAGGGATTGAATTTTGCAATGCTTCGCTCACCGCTTAGAACGCTGCTGGCTGCGTTTCCAAACGCAGGGGTCTACAACGGCATGCCCGAGTACAAGCGCACGCGCATGCAGGCCATCCGTGACTTCAACGACGACACCAAGCCAGAAAGCAATCTGCTGCTGGTGCAAAAAAATGCCAACGCAGGATGGTCCGGCCACGACACCACTGGTCGCTACCCCCGTGTGATGATTAACCTGGGCCTGCCCACCGCCCCCATCGAAGCGATTCAGCAGGAGGGGCGCGTCTACCGCACAGGGTTGGCGAGCAACGTCAGTCAACAGTATTTCAACACCGGAACCAACTGGGAGCGCCGGGCGTTTGGATCAACCATTTCGCGCCGTGCTGGCACTGCGGAAAACCTGGCCATGGGCGAGCAGGCCCGAGGCTTGCGCGAAGCGTTCATTGAGGCGTTTGAGGACAGCGATCCGAGCTACAACCCCAGCCCAAGCGACGGCACTGGCGGCAAAGAGCGCGATCGAGAGCTCGTCAATACCCTCAGTGAATTTGATCGTGCCAAGGCCCTTTATTACGCACAGCAAAAGCGCACCAGCAAAACCAAATCCCGCGAGGGTGCGGACTACTTTGCCACCCCTGAGCCCATTGGCCTGAAGATGGTGGAGTTTGCTGACATTCGGTTTGGTGAGGATGTGCTCGAGCCGTCTGCCGGGCATGGCGCGATTGCGCGGTTTTTCCCTGAGCAAACCAATCGGACCCTGATTGAGCCGTCCGAAGAGCTGGCCTCTCGCTTGTCCTTGTCCAGCGACGGCAAAATCATTGATGACGTGTTTGAGAACCACAACATTGTCAACAAGTACGATGCGATTGTGATGAACCCGCCTTTTGGGGTGGGTGGCAAGACCGCCATGGAGCATTTGGATCGGGCGTCCAAGCATTTGCGCGACGGCGGGCGCATTGTGGCATTGATTCCCGAGGGGCCAATGGCCGACAAGCGGTTTGAGCAGTGGATGTATGAGGCGCAATCCAAGCCCGTCAAGCCTGTGGCCACCCTTCCGGGATTTGGTCCTGTGTACATTGGCGACACCGTTCAGACCCGCGCAACCTGGGCGCCCAGCGGCAAAGTCACCGGCGTCAATGGTGACAGTTTGATGGTGCAAACACGCCCTGGCTCGTCGTCTGCCGTGTCGTTTGAGGCCATTACAAGCGTTGCCCCCACGGGTGCCCGCACGAAGGATGTGCGCGCAAACGAGGATTTGAGACTGGTTGCCAACATCAGCCTGCCCAATGGGGTGTTTGAACGCGCAGGAACCAACGTCAAAACCCGCATTGTGGTCATTGAAAAGGTGTCGGACCCCGCCAAGCGTGCATCCATCGGCCAATCCATGATTGACTTGAGCAACAGGGAGTCGGTTGAGGAAGTGTTCGACGCCATGGAAAATTTGTCGGTGGCCAAACGACTGAAAGACGATAGCGAAGCCACCCCCACCAACACCCCCAAGGCAAAGTCCTCGGTGCGCGATCTGGATGCAGCCGCGCAACAGGCCGAAAAGGCTGCCAAAGAGGCTGGGGTGGTGGCAGGCGAAGGCGACGAAGTGTTTTTCCGTGTGCAGGGCGACAAACTCATCACCAATGCACCCACGGTAAAGGTGACAACCAGCAAGGGCAAGGAGCTCGAAGGGGTACTCGTGCCCGACCGCGCCACGGCCATCAAGGTCGATCAATTCACCTACGCCCCAATGGGCAAAGAAAAGGGCTTTTTGGTGCGCCTGCGGCATGTGCAGCGACCAGCACCAGCGGCGGGCAGTGCCACAGAGGTGGCCGAGAAGAG
Source organism: Limnobacter sp. (assembly GCA_036275655.1). Taxonomy (GTDB): domain Bacteria; phylum Pseudomonadota; class Gammaproteobacteria; order Burkholderiales; family Burkholderiaceae_B; genus Limnobacter. The sequence continues at coordinate 40,515 of DASUDK010000103.1, forward strand.
CCCGCAATACCTGGCACAAGAGCCTCAGCGCCAAGCCAATGCCGTGCAACTGGATTTGTTTGCCGACACCCCGCCCGACGAAAGCCAGCAGGGCCCAGACGTTGTGGCATTGCGCAAGGCTGCAGCCGACGAGGTGCGCGAGTTGCAGCAAGTAGACACACCCATTGCCGTTGTTTTGGCCTCGGAGCTGGCCCAGCGCCAGCGCACCACCCTTGTGGGAAAGACCATCACCAGCGCATTGGACCTGGCCACCTTGGCCCAGGTGTACCGAAACCCGCGCTTCGAAACCGCTCGCGCATTTTTCTTAAACAAAGACGGCGTGGTGGTCGGGCAGGTGGGTGTGACAAGCCGACTGCCTGCGTCCTCGAGCACCATCATCGGGCGCGATGTGACTGGCTACATGAATGAAGTGGTCAATCGAGCCAAAGACCTGGGCGCAAGCGGTGTGTATTTGCTGCACAACCATCCCAGCGGCATTGTCGATGCTTCCAGGGCCGACATTGAAATGACGCGCGCATTCACAAAGCTGTACGGCGAAAGAGGGATCATGCTGCAAGGGCATGTCGTTATCGACACCAACACTTACAGCGAGATTGACCCAAATGGCAATGCCGAAATCAAGTTCGCCAACTTTGGCGAAAAAGACTTCCCGTCTGCCCTGAAAGACCAAATTGCCCCGGTGATTGACAGCCCACAAGCGTTGTCGGCCTACGCCAAGGCCATGGAAAGGCCCGGAGATATTCAGATTGTCGCAGTCAATGCGCAATTGAAAGTGATGGGCCTATACACCCTTCCCAATCAATGGGCACAAAACACCAAGGCCAATGGCCTGCCCGACAAAAAAGCACTGCTGCGCATGGCAGTGGCCAGCAATGCGTCGCGCATGTTTGCCGTGGTTCGTGATGAGTCTGTGGCAAAAACACTGGCGCGAACCAATTATTTTTTGGACGTGGTTCATGTTAAGCCTGACGGTACGGTCAACAGCTTGAGTGGCAAATTGGTTGCCATGTCGGGCAGCGACCTTATGCCGGATGCGGGCAAACGTGAGGGCCGAGTCACACCTGACACATCCTTGGCGTTTGAAAAGCTGTACACCATGGCCAAAAACACCAAGGCGGCATTCTTGCGCGCCGACAAATCCACGGCAACAAAGCCATCCTTGCCCGTGGCCAAAGAAGGCATGGCCGAAGCCGAGGTTATGGCGGTGGCCCAGCGCGTCATGAAAAAGTGGGCCAACAAGCCCGAGGTCGTTGTGGTCGATTCCATGCAGGATGATCGAGTGCCAGGCCCCGTCCGTGATGCCGACGCGCAGCAGCGCGCAGGCGGCGCATCGGGCAGCCCAGTGGCATTTATTCATCGTGGCGTTGTGTACTTGATTCGCCCCAACATGACCAGCGAAGCGGCAATCAGCCGCGCCCTGTACCACGAGGTGTTGGGGCACTACGGGCTTCGCGGTGTGTACGGTGATGCGCTCAATGACGTGCTCGATCGCATTATCCTGGCCAGGCCCGATTTGCTCCGCGCCAAGGCCAAAGAGTACGGCATTGCCATGACCAACACGGCACAGCGGCGTGAGGTGGCCGAAGAGGTGTTGGCCGAAATGTCTGAAAACAATCCAGAGCTGGGGTTTGTTCGCAATGCTGTGGCCGCCATTCGGACCTGGCTGCGAAACAATGTGCCGGGCTTTGAATCACTGGCGTTGTCCAACGAGGAAATCATTCGGCTGTACATTGCGCCAGCGCGCAACTGGGTTAAACGCGGCGAATCGTCGGTGCTTGCCTACTCGCCCACGGCATTTTCGCGCGAGGCCATGCAGGCCAGTGGCGTGGTGGACACACCCGTGTTCAAGCGCTGGTTTGGTGACTCCAAGGTGGTGGATTCTGAGGGTAGGCCGTTGGTGGTTTATCACGGGACACGCGGCGACTTTAATGAGTTCAAGCCGTCAAAGTACGATGGGGGAATCTATTTTTCCAGCGACACAGGTGAGGCTGGAGAGTTTGCAGTGATGGCGCGAAACAATGGAACGCCAGAAAACACAAACATCGTCCCGGTTTATCTGTCCATGCAAAACCCATCGGTCATAGACGTTGGCGGGCAAATCTTTGATGAGGACATGGAGAGGATTTTCAGACAATCAATTCGGGCCGCCAAAGCCAATGGTAATGACGGGCTGATTGTTCGCAATGTTGATAACCTGGGGGGCGTTGTAAGCGATACCTACATCGCCTTCGACCCCACCCAAATCAAATCCGCCACCGGTAACATGGGCACCTTTGACCCTGAAAACCCTGACATTCGCTTTTCTCGCAAAACCCTGTCCGGCGGCGTGCCCCCGACCATTGGGCCAAAACAACAAACCAAGTGGAGCCAGGCCAAGGACAAGGTAGATCAACTGCTTTCTCCGGCCAACGCGGCGACCATGATTTATCAGGTGCAGGATCGTTTTGTTGACCTGAAAAATGTGCGCAAGCGCATTGAATCCCTGGGCAAAGCAATCTCGGACATGGCAGACGCCTACCTGGGTGAAGAGCTGTACCACCAGCGATTGGCCGGTCGAGTCAAAAAGTTCTTGAATGATGAGGTCAAGCCGCTTCAGGCGGCCATTCGCAATGCTGGATTGACCGTGCAGGAGGTCGAGCAATACTTGCACGCCCGACACGCGCCCGAGGCCAACAAGGTATTGGCAGAGCGCAACCCCAACCAGCAAACCATTGACCAGAAGCGCAAAGAATCCAAGGATGAGCTGGATCGTTTAAACACGGCACTTCAAAAAGCCAAGCAAAACGACGCAGCCACAAAGGCCCTGCAGGAGGCCATTGCACTGGCCCAAACGGAGGTGCGCAAGTGGCAAAGCGCAACCGCGTTCAGTGGCACGGAGGCAGAACGCACCAGTTTGTCTGGCATGAGCGATGAGCAGGCCAGCAACATCATGAAGTCATTGCCTGCGGCCAAGCGCCAGCGTTTGGATGGCATTGCGGCCAAAGTGGACGCCATGAATGAAAAGACCCTCAAGGCGCTTGAGAGCTACGGGTTAATGAGCGCATCGGAGCTTCAAGCGTGGCGAAACACGTACAAATACTACGTGCCGTTGCACCGCGACGAGGCTCACCCCGAGGGCACGGCGCACCCCATTGGGCAAGGTTTCTCCGTGCGTGGATCGGCATCCAAGTCCCGCACGGGTTCCAACGCGGAAGTGACCAACATCCTCACCCACGTCATCATGCAACGCGAGTCTGCCCTTGCGCGCGGAGAAAAAAACCTGGTGGCCAAGCGGCTCTATTTGATGGCCATGCAAAACCCAGACCGTGAGTTTTGGGAGCTGGATAAAGTGCCCATGGTGAGCACGCTGGACAAAAATGGCTTGGTGTCCACCTACCCAGACCCGTCATTTAAGACCAAGCCCAATGTCATTGTGGTGCGCATCGGCGGCAAGGATCGGGCCATTGTGTTCAATGAGCGCAACCGGGAGGCCGTGCGTTTGGCAGGCGCGCTTAAAAACCTCGATGTGAGTGACCTGGATTATTTGGAAAGAACCGTGGGGCAGGCCACACGCTGGTTTGCATCCATCAACACCCAGTACAACCCTGTTTTTGGTGCAATCAACTTCACTCGCGACGTTCAGGGCGCCATGCTCAACCTCACCACCACCCCGATTGCAGGCAAACAGGCCCAGGTGATGGCGCTGGTGGGTCCAGCGTTGAGGACGATTTACCGGGATGTGCGCGGCAAATCCACCAAAAACAATGAAATGGCCAAATACTGGCAGGAAATCCAAGAGGTGGGAGGCCTGACTGGGTTCCGCGATATGTTTGTCACAACAAACGACCGCATCAAAGATTTGGAATCCATGATGAATGAGGCCGACAAGGGCGCGGCCCGCAAAGCGTTTGATGCGTCACTGAAGTGGCTCTCGGACTACAACGAAACCGCCGAAAATGCGGTGCGATTGGCAGCGTACAAGGTGGCCAGAGACAGCGGCATGAGCAAAGAGCGCGCAGCCAGCCTGGCCAAAAATCTGACGGTTAACTTTAACCGTCGCGGAGCGGTAGGACGCAAGCTGGGCGTGTGGTTTGCATTCTTCAACGCTGCCGTGCAAGGCACAGCGCGCATGGCCGAAACACTGGCAGGCCCCGCAGGCAAGGCCATTATGCTGGGCGGCGTCACCCTGGGCATGACCAATGCTTTGATTGCCATGGCCGTGCTGGGCGGCATGGAGGGGGATGACGAGGATGAGGATGGTTACAACAACATTCCAGAGTTTGTGAGGGAGCGCAGCCTTATTATCCCCACGGGCGGCGGCAAATACGTGGCGTGGCCCATGCCATTGGGCTTTAACGTGTTCCCGAACATTGGTCGCATTGCAGCCGAATGGGCGTTTGGTCGGTCCAACAAGGGCAACGGCGCACGAATTGGCGAAATGATGCAGGTGATTGCCAACGCGTTCAACCCATTGGGCGGCTCCGCGCCTTTGGCGCAAATGATTGCCCCAACGGTCATGGACCCCATTGCAGCGCTTTTGCAGAATCGAGACTGGACAGGCACACCGATTTATCGCGAGGATTTAAACTCGCTGTCTCCCACCCCGGGTTTTTCCAGGACCAAAGACACCGCCAGCGCGTTTAGCAAAACGGTAGCAGAGCTAATCAACGACTGGACGGGTGGTACGGAATATCGGCCAGGCGTGTGGAGCCCAACCCCGGACCAGCTGGATTATGTGATTGGTCAATTGACCGGCGGCGCAGGCCGAGAGCTGCTGAAACTGTCTCAGACTGTGGCCGCGCCCCTCAATGGCGATGAGCTGCCGATGTACAAAATTCCACTGGTGGGCCGACTGGTGGGCGAAACCACAGGGCCGTCCGCACAGTCGCCAAGGTTCTACGAGAACGTGCGCGAGCTCAACTTGCTAGAAAGCGAGCTGCGTGGTCGGCTGCGCGATGGCAAGCCGGTGGACGATTTGCGAAAAGACCCAATGATTGATTTGATTGGCCCAGCCAACTCCGCAGAGCAACAGGTCCGGGATTTGCGCTCCATGCGGCGACAGATTGTTTCCCAGGGGCTTCCAGATGCAGCAAAAGAAACCAAGCAAATCAACGAACAAATTGGCTTGGTGATGAAAGACCTGAATCGACAGGTGAACGCGGCCCAAAAAAATGCCCCACAGTGAGATAACACTGCGGGGCAGCAGGTCCCATTCAGAATGGTATGTCGTCATCCATGTCCATGACCGATTGTGGAGGTCGGCTGGGGGTGGATGGCCGCGTGCCTGCGGAAGGCGGTGAGGCTTGACGCTGGGGCCGATGCGCCGATTCTTGATTGGCGGCGTGCGATTTTGCATCACTTGATGGTGCACCGGATGACAACAAATCAAGGGCCAGGACGGTGCCGGTCAATTTGGTGCCAACCCCTTGATCGCGGCGCTGGTACGTTTCAATGTGCATGTCGCTGATTACAGCAAAGACAGTGGACCCTTTGAGCAGGTACGGTGCCAAGGCCTCGGCCAGCTTGCCGTACAAGGTTGCATCTACCCACTGGGTGGGTCGCTTGCCCTCGCCGTCTCTTTGCCCGTAATTGTAGGCCAGAGACAGGTTGGCAGCGGCGGTGCCCGAGGGTGTGTAGCGCAAGTCCACGTCCTGGCCCAAACGAAACACTCCAACCATGCGGCTCATCAGTGAACCCCCGCGCTGCTGTGTTGTGCTTGATCCACCTTGTTTTCGGCAACGCGGTCAATGTGGTCGGCCATGCGTCGAAGGTCCATGGCCAGCACGGAAGGCTGCTCAAGACAGCTTGCGGTGTACCCAACATGGAGTGACAAAATGTTGACCATGCTGTTGGCCACATCCCGCTCAAATTGCGGGTTTTTCAATGCCGCGTCTGCAAACGATTGAAGCATCGGCACAATGCAGTCCATAAAATACTTTTCACACTGCTCAATCGGTGAGGTCGCCAAATCATACTCAAAGCGCATGGTTGTGGACGTGGTAACTTCGGGCAAGGGGTTGCTCATGCTTCAATCTCCTGGTTGGATGTGGTGGCCAGCGTGCCGCGCTGGATTTTAAAAGCGGCCCACTCGGTGGGCACTGGCATGGTGTCTTGCAGGGTGGTGCAAAAGAATATCCCCTGGCACTGGGCAATCTCGGCCAATTCAAGCGCATCGGCTCGCAAATTGGTGGTCAGTACGTCCAGCCGGTCCATGGTGATGATGCGGGTGTCGGTTAATTGCGCCAGCGCCAAGCCCATCACAAGCGTGCATCGGTATTGTTCCGATTCGCTCAATAGGGCATAGTGCCGGCCCAAAAACCAGACTTCCATGTTTTCATCAATGCGCACGGTGGGCCACTCCACTGAATCAGTCAATGCTTTCATGGCGTTGTTCACGGGGTCAATGATTTGCTGGGTGAGCAGCGCAGGCAGTCCGGTGGGCGCCAGGGATTCGATCATTCGCATCCATTGAACCACCGTGAGGTATTCGGCCTGCGCATCGGTGCGGATTTTTTCCCAATCGTCGGCGGCCTTTTGGGCAGCCTCTAGCGCGGTCAATTCGCTGGTGACAGCCTTCAGTTCATTGTCGGCGTCGGCCAGCAAGTCAGCCACGTTTTGTGTGTTCAGCCCGGCAATTTCATCAAGCCGATTGCGCACTTGATCGGCGCGGGCGATGGCGGCTTCGCAGGCGGTCAGGTCACGCTTGCCATTGGCAATGGCTCGCTCCATCAACGCAACGGCCTCCAAGTGTTTGGCTCGATCTGCGGCGTTTGCGCATGTGGCGGGGTTCACGGGCGCACCGTGGGCGGCCTCGTACTGCGCCAACAGGTTTTGCGCATCGTCAATAGCAGAGGGGTCAATGTATTCGGCCTGAACCAAGCCCGACACATACCAAGCGAAATGACCCAGCAGGCCGGTGTCGATGTTTACCAATGGCGACGCATTGAGCTTGGCTAGTTCTCGCTCATCAACGTGCAATTTGTCCTGGATGCGCGCAAACCGCTCGCCCTTCTCAACACACTGAATCAACTCTTGCTCAAGCGCACCTCGCTCCTTGGCCATTTGTTGAGCGGCCCCAGCAGACTGCTGTAGCGTGGCAATGTGCGCGGCCAATCGTGCGCGCTCTGTGCGCAGGTTGTCGATTCGCTGTGAGTTTGGTACTTGCACCGGGGCAGGCGCCCAATCCTTTGCTTTTTCGGTGCCAAATTCCTCGCCTGTGATGCGCTTCCAAATGGCCTTGTGCTCACGGGCCACCGCCTGGGCCTCTTTGTGTGCGGCCTCAAATCCGGCGGCCAGCATTGGGCCAATGCGATCGACCACCTCTTTGGGGTGATCCTTGGCCAGCATGGCCATGGCATCCTTGGCCCCCAACTTGGTTTTGGTGGCCACAGACAGCGCCGTGCGACGCTCACTGGCAGCCAGCGCCATGAATCGCTCGGGTCGCAGGCACAACTGCGCCACGGGCTCTGTAAACAAAGCGCTGCCACTGCCCGAAGGCAGTGTAATCGACGCATCGCCTTTGCTTGATAGCACGGCCACCGAACCGGATTTCTCTTTGTTGTGCAACAGTAAGACCAGCTCTTTTTTCAGCTTCACCCGCTCAAACTCGCCGGTCAGTGCGTGAATGATGCCGTTGCGTATGCTGCTCTTGCCTTGGCCATTGGCCCCATAAAACACCGTCACCGGGGCAAGTTCAACATTCAGCGTGGATATGCCCAGGTAATTGTTTATGCTCAGTGTGGTCAACATGCTCATTCTCCAAGGTTAATGTTTCGACGCGGACGAACGGTCGTCGCTGCAGGGCGCTCCTGCTCCTGCGCCTGTGCAATCTCTTGCGCACGGATGCGCGCAATTTCCTCTTGCGAAAACGGCGCATTGTTTTTGGGGCCTTCTTCCAAGGTGGCCTGGTACGGCACGTTTTCGTTGCCAGTGGCAAGCGCTTCGGGCTTGATACTGTCTTTGAGCTCTTCAATGTTTTGTGCGCGAACACGTTCAATGTTTTGCTCTGGACTAGGCGCAACAGTGGCGCGTGGCGCGGCTGCTTTGGCCTTTGCGGCGGCGGCATTCACGGTGGCCGGTTCGGTCTTGCCAGCGGGTGCAAAGGTGCCGTCTGGTTGCTCAACGAGGTCCATAATGTCGCGCTCTTCTTCGGCGGTGCGACCCATGCCCATCACCACATCCGGGGCGTGCACGTCTGCAAAAAACGATCCGGCGCGGTAGGTCAACATGAGCTCGGCCAATGCGCCTTGCCATTTGCTACCCGCTTTGCCATACCAGCCTTCTTGCACGGCCATAAGAATGCTCACCTTGGGGCCTTTGACCACTCGATCCGTGGGCCTTCCGTGCGCATCCAATGCAAACGCCCAGGCGTAGCACTCAATGTCATCAATCTCCACAGACCGTTCGATCATGTCATACCGGCGTCGAGCGTCATTCCACGCGCCTTTTTCTTGGTACTTGGCCGTGATTCGGCCTTTGGGCACAAACTCAAACGACAGCGGCGAGAATCGACGCGAGGCATTGATGGCGGCAATCTTGAATTTGCCGGACCAGCGCAGGCGCCCCTCAATCACATCGGCGTTTTGCATCACCGCGATCACACTCATGCCAACCGACTGCGCCACCTCCATGGCCACCAGACAATTGCCCAAGGCCGAGGGGTTCTCCACCCACGTTTCGGTGCCATTTGCCCCTTTTTTGAGAACGTGGGACCGGAAGGCGGCGGGCACAGCATCACTGCTAGCCAAAGACTTGGCCACCCGTTGGGCCAGCTCAAAACCCTGAAGGGTGAACAAATCAAACTTGACCACGGGGGCGGCGGTCGGGTTTTTCAATTCAGCAAGCGTCGTCATTATTTTCTCCAAAAACAAGTGTTGAACACGGGGCAATAGACATTGGTACACATCGTGGATTCGGGGTTGCCCCACGCGGGCATGTCGCCATGCACAATTCGTGCGGCAATCTCCAAAAGGCCGGGCTGACCATCTGGACCAAACAAAACAGATTTGGCGTCGTGAATTTGCGCGCTGGCAATGCGCTGCTTGTCGGGGGTTTGATTGGTCTGAAGCCCAATGATCGTGGCAGGCGCATCAATCGGGCGACCAATGGACTGCTCTCCAAGCAGCTCATACACACCCATTTGGGCCGCGTGCCCCTTGGTGTTGGCTTGCCCTTGAGTAGAAACAGCGGTTTTGCCACTTTTGAGGTCCGCAATGCCCAGGCTGTCCCCAATGATCTTGATGCGGTCCACGGTGCCGGACAGAACAATGGACAAATCCTCAATCAAAAGCGATTCGCACTTGGCCTCAACAGCCAGGAACTCATGCTGAGGGCTTTCCTCTCGACAGTATTTGCTTGTTAGCCCCGCCACAATACTGGCGCATTTTTGCACTTCGGTTTCCCAAACAACTTCTTCATCGCCGTGGGTCAGGGCATGCACTGCCGCCTCGGTTGCCGCTGCCACCGATGGCACTTGACCCGCCAGGCGTTCGGCGTCAAAGAGGGCTGTGCCCGCATGAATGGCTGTGCCCATGGCGGCTTTGTCGCTGCTTGGGCTTTTGCGCTGCTCAAGGTGTATGGCAATCCAGCGGGCGGGGCAATCAATGAGGCTGGATAGGCTGCTGGCTCGTATTTGAATGGCCTTGCGGCCACTGAGGTCAATTTGCATGGTTCGCTTTCTCTCACGTAGTTAGCGGTTAATAGAATCTTGATTGTACTGGGTTGGCGTTTGTTCGTCAACCCGATAGCGGGTTTTAATCGGGCTTGGTGTCTGCAATGGCTTGTCGAAGTACCGCCTTGGCGGCCTGCACCTGGGGTGTGTCAGGCGCGTTTCGCAGCACCGCCAGTGCCTTCAATGCTGCCGTTTTCATCCGTCCGTAACCAAGCCGGGCTTTTTGCTGTTGTTGCGATACGTATTGTTTGTGGGCCTCGTATCGTTGGCTGCACACCTGGCATCGACACCCGGATTTGTACCCGCGAAGCCCGTGTGTTTTGGTGGATTCACTGCCCATTGTCATCGCCTGTCAAAAAATCAACAGCCTCGCGGGCTTGATCCGTATTGATCGCTTTCAGTGCATTGATTGCGTACTGCACGGCATTGGCCAGGCCAAGCACCACGGCGGGGTCCATTGTCATGCTGTCACCGCGCTGAATGTGAAAAGCAGCGGCGCGCTGAAGCGCATTTAAGTCAGTGGTCATTTGGCATGCCCGTTGTTTTTGTTGGTGGGGATAGTCTGAAAAACAAAGCTCAAGGCACTCGCCCTGGGGATAATTACACCCACTTGCAGCGTATTTGCAACTCAATTCGCACCCCCATTTATACGGTCCATTGCGTCCATGATGGCGTTGGCGAACCGCTGAACATCAGGAAACAGCAACCCAAATTCCGCATTGAGTGCCATCAGTTCATCATTTCTCCATAGCTCCATTTCAGTCAACCGCACCAGCTTTGCGGGTTGTTTAGCTGCCAACACCCTTGCTAAAGCCTGCCTGTCAATCGGCGTGTCAATTTCTTCGTTTAGCCACTTTGCAATTGTGCGGTAATCATCTGCAAGGTTGGAGCCAGCCATTGTCGTGGTGTCGGTTGCCATCGGCTCTGCCGAGTGAAACTCTAGCTCTGCGATGCGCAGTTTTAAATCATCGCACTCCATTTTCTTTTCGCAGTAACGGAGCCACAAATTAGCAAAGGAACTTTCGTTGAAAGACCCAAATGCCACTGGCTCTGCTGGCTGCGCGTTGGCGACGTGCCCACCGATACCAAACTCCGATAGAGGCAGGCCCTTGTACTCGTCAACCGGCACAAATTGGCCCGATGGCTGGGTTTGGCATTCACTGGCGAGTGCCTGCCAATCTTCTGCGGCTTTGACTCCGGCGTAAAACCACGAATTGGTAGTGCCAAGTGCCTCCTGTCGCCTCGATTCTAAAAATGCTGCTTTGTCGCGCATCTGTTCGGCTTGGTTCATGGTTGTTCCTTGTTCAGTTGGCTTTCTGCCCACTTGCGCATGTGAGCCCAGCGCAATTCGGCTGCGTTTTCCTTGTAGACCCTGACTGATGTATTGTGCTGCTGACCCCAACGTGTAGGCATCGGGCCACAAATCTCACCGTACACCCATTCCCAGTCGTTAAACACCTCGTCGTTTTCAAAAACAATTTCCCGAACCATTGCCGGTGCAATACTAAAGGCGTTAGCAACTTGCTCCCAGTCTTCAGGGTCAATTTTTTCAAGATCAATTCCGCGTGATGCGCCAAGCACTCCCAGGGTGCAATACTCACCGCTTGATGTAACCAACGAATTGCCGATCAACGCTTTTTTTGGCATGGCATCCAATGCTGCAATCAGCTCTTTCAAGAAAGCCTGCCCGCGCTTGCCTTTGATTGCGCTGTTGACCGCACCGCGCCAGCAAATGTGTCGCCAATTATCCTCAATGTCGTCAACGTATCCGCTTCTGCTCATCACACCCCCCCTTTGGCGGCTTCGGCTGCCTTCAATACCGCTCGCATTGGGTCGCGCAAACGATACGGCATAATGTAATCACGTTCTTTGTCCCATTCTAAAATCCAATGCAGCACGACTTCCATCTGCTCATTCACCGCAACAGTTTGGGTGTGTGATTCTAAGTGCTCGATGTATTTCTTCATCACGTCAGCTCGATGCATCCCAAGCTCCTGGAACGGCCATTTTCCCCGCTCCTGCACCCATTCGGTTTTCTCAAGCCATTCCGTGCAACACGCGCATTCGGCCACCGTCTCCTGCGCAACGGCTGGGGTGGGTTCTTCGGGCCTACAATTCCAACAAGATTGGTCCCGCTTGTCGCCAGTCCGCCAATTGTGCAGCCCTCGCACAACGCCAGTGTTGTTGCAGGTATTGCAAATCCTCGGCGCAACGGCTGGCGCCAGGGGAATGTGCCGCTCTGCAATGTCCGACACGGGTTTTAGGTAAACAGGAGTTGCCCCCTCAAACGGTTTTTTTGGGAAGGCCTGAAGCCCATACCCAAGCCAATAGTCAGGTTTTTGATCGCTGTCACTCATTTTGAAAAACACCCCTTTGCGTTGACATAGTTTTCCTCACTCCTTCGCCTACTCATTGCTCACCACCCTCCACATCAAACATTCGTTCAAAAAGCTCGCGCACGGTATCTTCGGCCTTCTCAAGATTGCAGCTATCAATGTCTCGCATCAGTTGAATTATGAGCTCACGAAATTCACCGAAAACCGCCTCGACAAGATAGCCTCGCATGCGTCGGTCAATGGCTTCAATTCGCCCACACCAAGTGTCGTCCGATTTAATAACCGCGCTTGTTCGGAATACAACATCCATGGTGCGTACGTACCCAACACCTGGATAATCCTCGTAGTCGATGGCAACATTCATTGACTCATCGAGCAGCCGGTTTGTGTGTAGCGATACAGCGTTTTGGGTGGTTTGGGCTCGGAGTTTTTTGGCAAATTCACTCATGGTGCAACTCAAAAACAATTGCAGGTTTGATTCGTGCCACACACCGTGCAAGTGCACGTGACCATTTGCCCGCCCTGGAAGGTGGTCGTGGTGTAGGTGTAGCAGGCCCACGCTGCTGTGCTGGCGGCAAACAAGGCGATGGCAATAATTTTTTTCATGGCATTTCTCCGTTAAAAAGGTGCGTCGGGTAAAGGGGTTTCTGGCCGCGCTGGTGCTGTTGGGTTGTACTTCTTCCAGATTCGCTCCAAGCGGGCGATTAGTTGGGCTTCGGTTTCACGCATTGCAATCCCCCATCAATTTCATATCCAGGGCAACCATCGCCCGCGTAATCAAAGCCCGTGCATTTGTCGCTTTGCTGGCACGGGCTGCCGCATTTGCCATTCATGGGAATGACTTTGTGCCCTTTGGCGTGCTCGCTGAAAAGGTGCTCAAGGAATTCACTGTTGCTGACTTTGCGCCCATTGTCAGTTGCACCGCTCCATTTGTTTGGCAATCGAGTGCTGTAATTCTTGATTGCGCCTTCAACATCCATGCACATGCTCATGCGTTTCATTCTGTGCACCCCGCTTTGAGAAGGGCGGCGCGCAGCTCTTGAATGCACCAGAGCGCATCACCGGCGGGCGGGTTTTGATCGCACCAGGCAATTACCTTGCTTGCAGCTGCCAACAAATCCGGCAATGCGGCGACGGCGGTGGCGTTGGCAGACCTTTCCGAGCACTGAATATTACGAGGGCCGTAAACCTTAGCAATGGCTTTAAGTCCTCCGAATACAGTGTGCGAACCTTGGTACAGAACCCACGGCCCCGGCGTAATGTTTGGCATTTTCATGTCACACCCCCACA
>DASUDK010000104.1:0-14091 GCA_036275655.1 Limnobacter sp.
TGTCACCTTGCTCAAGTCAAATTTCAGCACGCGCTCGTATTCGGCTTTGGCCATGCCATCGGCCCACAGGCCAGTGTGCTTGGCGTATTGCTCCACCAGCGCCACTTGCTCGGGTTCGCGGCCAGTCAGCTTCAGGTAGTCGATGGTTTGCTCATCGATGTAGAACATTGCAGCCGTGGCGCCATACTCAGGCGTCATGTTGGAAATGGTCGCCCGGTCGCCAATGGTCAGGCTGCGCGCGCCGTCGCCGTAAAACTCCACATAGGCACCCACCACGCGCTCTTTTCGCAGGAAGGCTGTCAGTTCCAAAACGATGTCTGTGGCGGTAATGCCAGGCTGGCGTTTGCCCACCAGCTCTACACCCACAATGTCGGGCAGGCGCATCATGGATGCACGGCCCAGCATCACGGTTTCCGCTTCCAGGCCACCCACACCCACGGAGATCACGCCCAGCGCGTCCACATGCGGCGTGTGGCTGTCGGTGCCCACACAGGTGTCGGGGAAGGCCACGCCATCACGTACCTGCACCACCGGTGACATTTTTTCCAGGTTGATCTGGTGCATGATGCCGTTGCCCGCTGGAATCACATCCACGTTTTCAAAGGCGGTGCGGGTCCAGTTGATGAAGTGGAAACGGTCTTCGTTGCGGCGCTCTTCAATTTCGCGGTTTTTTCGGAAGGCGTCCGGATCAAAACCACCACATTCCACCGCCAAGGAGTGGTCCACAATCAATTGCGTGGGCACCACGGGGTTGATTTTGGATGGATCACCGCCTTCTTTGGCAATGGCATCGCGCAAGCCAGCCAAGTCCACCAGGGCGGTTTGGCCCAAAATGTCATGGCACACCACACGGGCCGGGTACCAGGGAAAGTCCAGATCACGTTTGCGGTAAATCAGCTGTTTCAGGCTGTCGGTCAATGTGGACGGATCACAGCGGCGAACCAGCTGCTCCGCCAGAATCTTGCTGGTGTAGGGCAGGCCGTCGTAGCTGCCGGGTTCAATCGCTTCAACAGCTTCGCGGGTGTCATAAAAGTCCAGCTGCGTGCCGGGCAGTTTTTTTCTGAATTGGGAGTTCATCGTTGTCACCGAGTTACTTGCGGTCTTTCAAAGGCACAAACTTCAGGTCTTCGGGGCCAGTGTAGTTGGCGCTTGGGCGAATAATCTTGCCGTCAATGCGCTGCTCAATCACGTGGGCGCTCCAGCCGGATGTGCGGGCAATCACAAACAGGGGTGTGAACATGGCGGTGGGCACGCCCATCATGTGGTAACTCACCGCGCTGAACCAGTCCAAATTCGGGAACATTTTTTTGATGTCCCACATCACGCTCTCCAGACGTTCAGCGATGTTGTACATCTTCATGTTGTTCTGCTCTTTGGACAGGTCTTCCGCCACTTTTTTGATGACCACATTTCGGGGGTCGCTCACGGTGTACACCGGGTGGCCAAAACCAATCACCACCTCTTTGCGCTCCACGCGGGCGCGAATATCGGCTTCCGCTTCATCGGGGTTGTCGTAACGCTTTTGAATTTCGAAAGCGACCTCGTTGGCACCGCCGTGCTTGGGTCCGCGCAGGGCACCGATGCCGCCGCAAATCGCCGAGAACATGTCTGAACCGGTGCCGGCCACCACGCGGCTGGTGAAGGTGGAGGCGTTGAATTCATGCTCTGCGTAAAGAATGAGCGAAGTGTGCATGGCGCGCACCCAGCTGTCGCGGGGTTTTTCTCCGTGCAGCAGGTGCAAGAAGTGCCCACCGATGGAGTCGTCATCGGTTTCCACTTCAATGCGCTTGCCATTGTGGCTGTAGTGGTACCAGTACAGCAGCATGCTGCCCAGGCTGGCCATGAGTTTGTCCGCAATGTCGCGCGCGCCGGGGTGGTTGTGGTCGTCTTTCTCAGGGCTCAGGCAGCCCAACACACTTACACCCGTGCGCATCACATCCATGGGGTGTGCAGATGGGGGCAGGGCTTCCAGGGCTTGCTTAACACCAGCAGGAATGCCACGCAGTGCCTTCAATTTGGCCTTGTAACCAGCCAATTCAGCCACTGTGGGCAATTTGCCGTGCACCAACAGGTGGGCAATTTCTTCAAATTCACAGGTGGTTGCCACGTCGAGAATGTCGTAGCCGCGGTAATGCAGGTCGTTGCCAGTTCTGCCCACAGTGCACAGCGCGGTGTTGCCAGCTGCTGTGCCCGACAAAGCAACGGATTTCTTGGGCTTGAAGCCTGGGGCGGTGGTTTGTTCTGTCATCTCAATCTCCAGTTTTTATTCAGTGCTTATTTCTTGCCCTGCGCAAACAGGGCGTCCAGTTTTTGTTCAAAGGCGTGGTAACCAATGCTGTCGTACAATTCCATGCGGGTTTGCATCAGATCCAGTACGTTCTTTTGGGTGCCGTCGCGGCGCACCGCTTCATACACGGTTTGAGCAGCTTTATTCATGGCACGGAATGCGCTCAACGGGTAAAGCACCAGGCCCACACCAACACTCTTCAACTCCTCGGTGGTGAACAAGGGGGTGGAACCAAATTCAGTGATGTTGGCCAACACGGGCACCTTCACCGCCTCAACAAACTGCTTGTACATTTGCAGATCGGTGATTGCCTCCGGGAAGATCATGTCTGCACCAGCTTCCACGCATGCGCAAGCCCGGTCGATGGCAGACTGCAAACCTTCCACAGCCAGTGCATCCGTGCGGGCCATGATCACAAAATCATCGCTGCCACGTGCATCTGCTGCGGCTTTTACGCGGTCCACCATCTCGTCTTGCGTTACGATCGCCTTGCCAGGACGGTGGCCGCAACGTTTGGCGCCCACCTGGTCCTCAATGTGCATGGCTGCTGCACCCGCTTTGATCATGGCGCGGGTTGTGCGCGCAATGTTGAATGCCGAAGAGCCGAACCCTGTGTCCACGTCCACCAACAATGGTGTGTCGCAAACATCGGTGATGCGCCGCACGTCGGTGAGCACATCATCCAGGCCGGAAATGCCCAGATCGGGCAAACCCAAAGAGCCTGCAGCCACACCGCCACCGCTCAGGTAAATCGCTTTGAAGCCGGCCCGCTTGGCCAGCAGAGCATGGTTGGCGTTGATGGCGCCAATCACTTGCAAGGGTTGTTCTTCTTTAACGGCTTGCCTGAAACGGGCGCCTGCGGATGCTTGAGTCACGTTTTAACCTCCATGTGAGTATGAGGTTGGCGGTGCAAACGGTGTGCCAAGCATCGGTCGGGTAGGTAAGTGGATGAAATCCTTGAAAAATACATTTAATTCTTTGCTTGATTTTGCCGAGCGTTTCAAATAATGTGTCAAATGAAACACTAATATTGCAAATAACACATGAAACCGCGCATCGTTGTATTCAGTATCAGTGCGCTGGCTGCCACGCTGCGTGAAATAGCGCGTGAATACGCTGGTGCGGCCAACATCGAGTTGGCTTCCAAAGCGTATGAGGAGGCGTTGGACTTTGCACGTCAGCGTTACTACACCGACACCGCCGATGTGTTTGTGGCCGCTGGTTCGAATGGCGCTTTTCTGAGCAATCAACTGGATGCACCCCTGGTGCTTATTCGCACCGACGGGTTCGATGTCATGCAGGCCCTGGCGCAAGCCAAGCGCACCGCCGCTCATGTGGGTTTGGTCACCTACGACACCGCTCTCGACGAATTGGCTCAGTTAAGCCGCGCCTTTGATTTACCCATCCACACCCGCACCTACCGCACACCGCAAGATGCTCGGCAAGCGGTCCGCGAGCTGGCACAATTGGGTGTGCAAGCCGTGGTTGGGCCTGGCTTGGTCAACGAGATCGCTCAAGAAATGGGTTTGAGCAGCGTCTTGATCTATTCTCGCCAAGGGGTGATGAAAGCCTTTGACGAGGCCATTCGCCTGGCCAGCGCCAAGGCTGGTGCAAGCCCGCGCGCGAGTCGTCAGAGTTACACCTATCACAATGAACAAGACCTTTTGGGCAGCAGTGCGCCCATGCAGCAATTGCGCGTCACGATTCGCTTGTGTGGCAGTGTCGATCTTGCCGTGTTGATTCAAGGTGAAACCGGGGTCGGCAAGGAGCTGGTGGCGCAGTCCATCCACACTGCCAGTCCTCGTGCTGGTAAGCCTTTTGTGGCGATCAATTGCGCTTCTCTCACAGAGAGTCTCCTGGAGAGCGAGTTGTTTGGTTATGAGGAAGGGGCTTTTTCGGGCGCTGTTAAAGGTGGGCGCGCAGGCATGTTCGAAAGTGCGCAAGGCGGCACGGTGTTTCTGGATGAAATTGGAGACATGCCGCTTGCCTTTCAAACCCGCCTGCTTCGGGTTTTGGAGGAAGGGTATGTTCGCCGAATTGGCTCATCCACAGCACGCCGCGCGGACTTTCGTTTGTTGGCTGCAAGCCATGTGGATTTGCAAAAGGCGGTCCAGGAAGGTCGGTTTCGTGAAGACCTGTATTTTCGCCTGAATGAAATGTTGATCCACATCCCGCCTTTGCGTGACCGTCATCAAGACATTGCGGAATTGGCGGGGTATTTTCTAAGAACGACGCCTGTGCGCGTGAGCAAATCAAGGTTTGATGAGTTTTTACAACTTGCAATGCCCGTGTTGAGCAAGCTTTCCTGGCCAGGCAATGTTCGCCAGCTCAAGAATGTGTGTAAGCGCGCTGCCGTGTTGCTTCAGCAAGATGTTGTTGTGGCCAATTGGCAGGACTGGTTTCCAGATTTGCTTAAAATGCCAGCACAAACCGACAGGCCGGAGGTGCCCTCCATGGACAAGTTGGCTTTGGCCTATCAAAGGGCGGACAAAACCCAACGGGCCGCCATTGTAAAAAATGCCCTGGCATTGGCTGGTGGGGAAGTTGGTAAAGTGATGACGGGTTTGGGCATCAGCCGTTCAACGGTTTGGCGTTTGAGCAAATGAACGCACTTCAAGCCTTATGGCTGGCGTTGTCTCCGCGCTTCGTCTTTTTTCAAAAGGCGAGGGTGGTATTGCACGCCAAAATGCCAGCGGATGCAGTGAATGCGGCGATTAATTCTGCCCAAGTATTATATGCACAAACTCGGGGTGGCTTGCCCGCTGTGGCCCCCGTGTTGAGGCTTGTTATGCACATCATGGCTCTGGATGTTGCCCTGTATAAAGTCTTGCTGAGTCGTGGCTGGTCCCCACAGCAGGCAGGTGAGTGTATAGCGCAAATCAACTGGGCACTTTTTGAAGGCCCCACGCGGTTTGGACACTCGCTCTCGCGATTGCGGTCTGCCGACTCGCTTAGAAGGTCGCAATTTTTAGTGGACTGGATGTTCAAATTGGCGTTCACCAAACCGTTTGTTCGGCAAGTGCACGCCAGCGCAGAAGGTGTGTCGTTCGATGTCACGCGTTGCGCATTTGCTGAATATTTTGTGGCACAGGGCGTGCCTGAATTAACTCCCCATGCCGCATGTCAGCTCGATTACCGCATGTCAGAAATATGGGGCGTCTCTCTTCACCGCAGTCAAACCATTGCTCAAGGGCAATCTTTGTGTGATTTTCGATACCGCCGACGCTGAATCGTCCCGTTTTGCCAGGGTGCATCATTCCAAGTATATTGGGTAAACATTTTTTACATCGTGCGCGTTTCAACCAGCAACCTCAACCAAGCCAGGAGTCAGCGTGGATCTTATTCGCATTTTGATTGCCATCTTGTTGCCGCCTTTGGGGGTTTTTCTGCAAGAAGGTTTTGGTAAGCACTTTTGGATCAACATCCTGTTGACTTTGCTCGGTTACATCCCGGGCATTGTCCACGCGGTCTACATCATCGCCAAGCGCTAGTGCCATGAAGGCAGCTTACGTGGTGGGTCAAATTTGCATCAAAAATGAATTGGCCTGGCAACAATACAAAAGTCAGGTCCCCTTGACCCTCGAACCATTTGGTGCCGAGTTGGTGTTTCGTGGTACCCATGCCGGGGATTATTCCGGCAAAACCAAGTACACCAATTTTGTAGTAATACGTTTTGGTGATCTGGATGCCGCCAATCGCTGGTTCAACTCCAGCGCCTACCAAGCCATTGTTCCGCTGCGAGAGCAGGCTGCCGATGTGTTGTTGACGGTCTATGAAGATCAATAAATTGTTTAGGAATGTTCTCTTATGAAAAAGTTGTTTGCGTTGTTTGCGGTCGCCTTCATCGTGACAGGCTGTGCAGTTCACACCCCTTCCGGCTCCGTGATTGTTGATCCAGATCTGGGGCATGGCGGCCATCACTGCCCACCCGGTCAGGCCAAAAAAGGCCGTTGTTAAATTCACCCAGCAAGCTCATGCGGTCATGAAAAAACTCATTTTTTTGGCGGTTTTCATGGCCGCTTTTCTATCCAACGCGCAGGCCTCAGTGCAATGCCCAGCCAGCGTTTCAGATCCAGGTATCCCCGGCGCACCCCCCGGTTGGCAAATTCATTCAGAATCGAAGACTGCACCGCTGATTGGCTTGGGTGTGTACCACGGACATCCCAGGCAGCTGGTGGCTTTGGTGCCAGACGACGTGGGCAGGGTCAAGGGAGCGCTTCAGCAGCGCTGGGCGTTTGCAGGCGATTCCGATGCACATTGGCTAGAATGCCGATACCAAGGAATGCGGTCAACACTCATTCGCCAACTGCCCGCAGGTCTTGCTCAATGCACTGTCACACAGCAAGATTTGGGGGGCGGGCTTTACAAGGTAAGCACTTTCGAGTGCAGCAAGGCACAGGCTCCGCAGCCTGTCAAAACTTCTCAACGATGTGGTTGGTTTGAAAACCCAACCCCAGGCAACGCTTGGTTGGTGGATTCGCAGGGTGAGTGGGTCGTCGGCATGCAGGGCGGGCATCAAGCCGATGGGGATTGGCCTCAATTTGAAGAGGCGCAGTGGGTGGCTGTGAATCGAAGTTATGGATACGGTTGCGCATGCGCCGATGTGGCTGTCGATCCAAACAGTAGGCATGTGTTGACCATTAAAAACGCCAAAGCACAAGCGCTGCAACAATGCCGCAAAAATCCGGCGATCAGAATCAAAGAGCCAAAAGTGACACCTTGATCTCGAACCACGCGCAAGCAAAGCGATTGTCCGGAAATCGCAAGCCGTTTGATCCTCCCGTCTGATAAGCTCAAGCAGCAGTGTGCGTGTCACGCTGCGGCTTAACATCGTGTAATCGAAGTCCTCACCAAGAAAGGAATTTTCCCATGGATGCTTATACCACGGTTGTGCTTTACGCCGCTTGGACCATATTGATCGCTTTTGTTTATGTATTGCCTCGCGTTCCCCAAGCCTTGATTGGTGCCAAACGGATCGATAACTGGGAGCGTGGCAAAGAACCCAACGACCCACCTTTTTTGCAACGCGCCAAAGGTGCCCACCTCAATTGCCTGGAAAACCTGCCGGTATTCGCGGCCGTGGTTGCCATGGCCGGTCTAATGGGCAAGGTGGAACTGATCAACGGGATTGCAGCGTTTGTTCTTTATGCACGCATAGCGCAGAGTTTGGTGCACATCAGCGGCACCTCATTCATTCAGATTTTCCTGCGAGCCAGCTTTTTCCTGGTTCAGTTGGGTATCACCCTTTACATGGTTTACCTGCTGGTTTGCGCATGATTTAAGCCGCATTTCAACCACGACCGTACTTTGTTTTCAGCACTTCAAAAAAGTATCTGTAACTGGCACGGTCGTGCAGCTCGCCCTTGATTTGAATGGGGCCCCAATTCGCTTTTTCCGCCTCACTGAGCACCAATGTGGCTTCTTCCACTTCACTGTCCGTGGGCAACATGGCCGATACAATATGCACAATCTGTGCTGGGTGAATGCTCCACATGCGCGTGTATCCAAAATCCCGTTTCGCACGCTTGGCGTCCTCGGCCGCCATCTCGGGCTGGACAATATTGCGCGTCACATTGTGTGACGGCACTTTGCCGTACCGATGGCATGCTGCAGAAATTTCCAGTTTTGCGCGTCGCACCAAGGGATTCTCAAACTGCCCGGGTGAATTGAGTGCGCTTTTGGGAATCGCGCTGCGGTGGCTTGAAATAAAATCCATGATCCCAAAGCTCAAAGACTCAATTTGTGGCAGCGCCGCGATCGCATGCACATCGGCCAATGCCCCATGGGTTTCGATCAGGACATGCACGGGAGGTCTTTGCACGCCAGCGCGTGTGCATTCCAGCTCGATCATTTCGATGGCCAGTGCCACATCCCGCACATGCTCAGGCTTGGGCAGCGTCAAATAGGCCGGGGCTGGCACCTGCGCGTTCAACAACACCGGCAGTTCCATGTCAAAGGCGCGGTCGCGCACGGGATGCAATCGCACACCCGGGCGGCGAGTTTCAGTTCCATATGTGCCTTGGAAATGCCTAAGGCTGTCTGCCGCCCACTGCGCAAAAGCCCTCTCTTGCCCGACCTCTGCACCATCCTCCAGGTCCAGGGTGATATCAAAACAGGCGCCGATTTCTGCGCGAATATTCAGAGCCTTCTCTAAAAATTTCGGTTTGCCCGCGTAGTGATCGCACACAGGCAAGCGCACGCTTGCGTGGTCTTCGCTGTACAAAATTTCAGAGATGGCGTCCAGGTCCAGCTTTGCCTTTTTCAACCCATGTACTCCCTTGCGTTTTAAGTCTTCTGCAGGCATAAAAAAAGCCAGCATTTCTGCTGGCTTTTTTAACACGAAAACCTTGCAAATTACTTGCCCAACAAGTGCTTCACGCCTTCACGTTCTTCCATGAGTTCGTTCAGGGTGATGTTGATGCGTTCCTGGCTGAATGCATCGATGGGCAGGCCCTTCACGATTTCAAACTTGCCGTTGGCACATGTCACAGGGAATCCAAACTGAGTCTTTTCAGGAATGCCATAGGAGCCATCGGACGGCACGCCCATGGTCACCCACTTGCCGTTGGTGCCCAGCACCCAGTCGCGCACGTGGTCAATCGCTGCGTTGGCCGCAGAGGCCGCAGAGGACAAGCCGCGCGCTTCAATAATGGCTGCACCACGTTTGCCCACAGTGGGCAGGAAGGTGTTTGCATTCCACTCTTGGTCATTGATCATGTCTTTCACCGACGCGCCATCGATGGTGGCAAAGCGGTAATCGGCGTACATGGTGGGGGAGTGGTTGCCCCATACACACAGCTTTTCAATATTGGCCACAGGTTTGCCGGTTTTTGCGGCAATCTGGCTCAAAGCACGGTTGTGGTCAAGGCGCAGCATGGAGGTGAAGCAGTTTGGATCCAGATCGGGCGCAGACTGCTGAGCAATGTAAGCATTGGTGTTGGCAGGATTGCCCACCACCAGCACTTTCACATTGCGTTTGGCATTGTCGTTCAGCGCCTTGCCTTGGACGGTGAAAATGGCACCGTTGGCTTCAAGCAGGTCTTTGCGTTCCATGCCCTTGCTGCGGGGACGTGCACCCACCAAAAGAGCCACATCAACATCTTTGAATGCGGTGGCGGGATCGTCGGTGATCACCACGCCCTGCAACAGCGGGAATGCACAATCTTCCAGCTCCATCACCACGCCTTTCACGGCGGGCAGAGCAGGTGTGATGTCCAGCAGTTGCAAAATCACAGGCTGGTCCTTGCCCAGCATGTCGCCATTGGCGATACGGAACAACAGGCTGTAGCCGATTTGGCCAGCGGCGCCGGTGACGGCAACACGCATTGCAGGTTTGGTCATGGTGGTCACTCCAAGGGATTAAAAATCGAAGGCCATAGTTTAGCCCCAAACGAGAATGCCTTGTGGACTTATGTCTGGTTTAGAAGGGTTTGCCTTTCAAAAGTCCTCTATAAGATATAAGATACACATTGTTTAATACTCGGCGTCGTGCCCCAGGTACCTGTGAACCCCACCTTCAGCCCGCTTTATCAGCAAATCAAGGGGTTGCTGATTAAAAGTCTGCAAGACGGCGAATGGAAGCCGGGCGAACTCATTCCCTCTGAGACTGAGTTGGCTTCACGGTATGGCGTTAGTCAAGGCACGGTGCGCAAAGCCATCGACGAGTTGGCCGCCGAAAACCTGGTGGATCGCAAGCAGGGGAGAGGCACTTTTGTGGCCACTCACAATGAGGCCAAAGCCGAGTATCGCTTTTTGAGGCTGGCTGCTGACGATGAGCCCGCCGCCAAACCCAAATCCACCTACTTGTCCGTTGAGCGGGTCCGCGCCAACTCCCAAGTGGCCAAATTGCTCGACATCAAACCCAGCGATTCTGTGTTTGTGGTCAAGCGCGTCATGCGCTTCGATGGCGTGCCCCGCATTTTCGATGAAATATGGTTGCCTGCCTCCCAATACAAAGGCCTCACCTTGGAGCGGCTGCAGCAATGGAACTCCACCCTCTATGGCTTTCTGGAGAGTGCATTTGGCGTGCGCATGCTGCGAGCCAGTGAGCACATCAAGGCTGTGAGTGCAACCGCCGAGCAAGCTGACCTGCTGCAAGTGCAGCAAAATACGCCGTTGTTGTTGGTTGAGCGGCTGTCACTCACTTACTCAGACAAACCCGTTGAACTGCGCCGCGGGTGGTACTTGACCGACAAATTTTCGTACAGGAATGAATTGTATTGAATTGATACAAATGTTTTGCGGGCAAACCCTGCCATTTGAACCGAATTTCACGAAAATCCAAAATATTACGGCTTTATAGCGGTGGGGAATTGGTTCAAAATAGCAAGCTGTCCGACATCTGTTTTGTGAAGGATTCACAGGCCCTTAACCCAATCTTTGATAAGAACATTAAGCATGTCAAACACTGTTGCGAAGAAACGTCCGGAATACCGGAACATCCATGTCACACAAATCTTAAAATACAGGCTGCCCCTGGCGGGCAAATTGTCCATTTTGCACCGCGTCAGCGGAGCCGTGCTCTTCCTGGCCTTGCCCGTGATTTTGTTGCCGCTTTTCGACAAAAGCCTCACTTCCGAGCTCACTTTTCTTGAGATGCAAGCCTTGGTGGACAACTGGATGGTCAAAGTTGTCCTGCTTGGGCTGATTTGGTCCTACATGCATCACTTTTGCGCTGGCATCCGGTATTTGGTTCTCGACCTCCACGTGGGCACCGAGAAATACGCGGCCAGCAAAAGTGCAGGCATTGTGTTTGCCGTCAGCCTCAGTCTCACGGCCCTGTTTGGCCTCAAACTGTTCGGAGTGTTTTAATCATGGCCAATAACATCGGTTCCAAGCGCCTGGTGGTCGGCGCACATTACGGTCTCAAAGAATGGGTGGCTCAGCGCATCACTGCGGTCATTTTGGCCCTGTATACCCTGGGCCTTTTCCTCGCTGTGCTTTTCACACCAGACCTTGATTATGTGAAGTGGGTTCGTTTTTTCAACTTCACCGTGCTTTCTTTCCCACTGGGCAAAATGTTGGCCCTCTTGGCCATTCTCTCCCTGTGTTACCACGCCTATATTGGTATTCGCGACATTTGGATGGATTACGTCAAGCCCACGGGCATTCGTCTCACTTTGCAAGTTTTCACAGCGTTGTGGCTTATTGGCGCTGCCGGCTACGCCGCTGACATTCTTTGGAGGGTCTAAAAGTGACTGCAGTTAAAACTAACCTTCCACGTCGTAAATTTGACGCGGTAATCGTCGGTGCAGGTGGCGCGGGCATGCGTTGCTCTTTGCAACTGGCTGAAGCTGGCCTGAATGTGGCCGTGTTGTCCAAAGTGTTCCCCACCCGCTCACACACCGTGGCTGCGCAGGGTGGCATTGGCGCCTCCTTGGGCAACATGTCTGAAGACAACTGGTACTGGCACATGTTCGACACCGTGAAGGGGTCTGACTACCTGGGCGATCAGGATGCCATCGAGTTCATGTGCCGTGAAGCGCCCAAAGTGGTTTACGAGCTCGAGCACTTTGGCATGCCTTTCGACCGCAACCCAGACGGCACCATTTACCAGCGTCCGTTTGGTGGCCACACCGCCAACTTTGGCGAAAAGCCTGTTCAGCGTGCCTGTGCAGCCGCAGACCGCACCGGCCACGCTTTGTTGCACACCCTGTACCAGCGCAACGTGCGCGCTCGCACCCAATTCTTTGTGGAATGGATGGCCCTGGACATCATCCGTGATGCCGATGGCGATGTGATTGGCGTGACTGCACTCGAGATGGAAACCGGCGAGATCATGATCCTGGAAGCCAAGGTCACGGTGTTTGCCACCGGTGGTGCTGGCCGAATTTGGGCTGCTTCCACCAATGCATTCATCAACACAGGCGATGGAATGGGCATGGCAGCTCGCGCGGGCCTGCCCCTGGAAGACATGGAGTTTTGGCAGTTCCACCCCACAGGTGTGGCCGGCGCAGGCGTGCTCGTGACCGAGGGCGTGCGCGGCGAGGGCGGTATTCTGCTCAACAGCGAAGGCGAGCGCTTCATGGAGCGCTACGCGCCAACCCTGAAAGACTTGGCTCCCCGTGACTTTGTATCACGCTCCATGGACCAGGAGATCAAGGAAGGACGTGGTTGCGGTCCCAACAAAGACCATGTGTTGCTCAAGCTCGATCACCTGGGCGCAGACACCATCATGAAGCGTCTGCCTTCCATCCGCGAAATCGCGATCAAGTTTGCCAACGTCGATCCCATCAAGGAGCCAATTCCTGTGGTGCCCACCATTCACTATCAGATGGGCGGCATTCCAACGAACTTCTACGGGCAGGTTGTTGCACCCAAGAAGCCTGGCGGCCCTCAGGAAGTGGTCAATGGCATGTACGCCATCGGAGAGTGTGCCTGCGTGTCTGTGCACGGTGCAAACCGTCTGGGCACCAACTCACTGCTTGACTTGGTGGTGTTTGGTCGCGCGGCGGGCAATCACATCGTTTCGCAAAATTACAAGGCAAAAACGCACAAAGACCTACCAGCCAACGCAGGCGACTTCACCATGGGTCGCGTAGACAAACTGATGAACAGCAGCACTGGTGAGCGCACCCAAGACGTTGCCAATGGCATTCGTGCCAAAATGCAGTATCACTGTGGCGTGTTCCGCACCACCGAGCTGATGAACGAAGGTGTGAAGGTGATCAACGAGCTTTCCCAGCAAGCGGAGAAGATCTTCATCAAAGACAAGTCCAAAGTGTTCAACACCGCGTTGGTGGAAGCGCTTGAGCTTGCCAACCTGACCGAGACAGCCAAAGCCACCATGGTGTCGGCTGCAGCGCGCGAAGAAAGCCGTGGTGCACACGCCCACCGTGACTTCCCTGAGCGCAATGATGAGACCTGGATGAAGCACACCCTCTGGTATTCAGAAGGCAACCGCCTGGAGTACAAAGCTGTGAACACCAAGCCGCTGACTGTTGAAACATTCCAGCCCAAAAAGCGGACTTTCTAATCAAAGATTCGAGGTACTTAACATGAGCGGAAAGCGTACAGTTAAATTCGAAATTTATCGCTACGACCCAGACACCGGCGAAGCGCCCAAAATGCAAAAGCTGGAAGTGGAGCTCGAGCCCACCGACAAAATGTTGCTGGATGCGCTCATGCGCATCAAGAGCGATGTGGATGATTCCTTGGCCTACCGCCGGTCTTGCCGCGAGGGTGTTTGTGGCTCAGATGCCATGAACATCAACGGCAAAAACGGCTTGGCTTGCATCACCAACCTGCGCGACCTGAAAGAGCCCATCGTTCTGAAGCCGCTGCCTGGCCTGCCCGTTGTGCGCGACCTCATCGTCGACATGACTCAGTTTTTCAAGCAGTATCACAGCATCAAGCCCTATCTGGTGAACGAAACGCCTCCCCCCGAAAAGGAACGTTTCCAGTCTCCAGAAGAGCGTGAGGAGCTGGATGGCCTGTACGAGTGCATCTTGTGCGCTTGTTGCTCCACGAGCTGCCCGTCTTTCTGGTGGAACCCCGACAAGTTTGTTGGGCCAGCTGGCCTGTTGCAAGCCTACCGTTTCATTGCAGACAGCCGTGACCAAGCCACCGGTGAGCGTTTGGACAACCTGGAAGATCCTTACCGACTCTTCCGTTGCCACACCATCATGAACTGCGTGGATGTTTGCCCCAAGGGATTGAACCCCACCAAGGCCATCGGGAAGATCAAGGAGCTGATGGTGCGTCGCGCCGTCTAGAACTCTTGTTCGGATTTTTTTGATCAAATCGGGGTTGTGCACTGCAAAACCCCGTTTTTTTTGTTGTAGTTTATGAGCAATCAGAGTCAT
>DASUDK010000105.1:0-20628 GCA_036275655.1 Limnobacter sp.
ATCGGGTCGATCGGTGGGTTGGTCACCTGGGCAAACAACTGCTTGAAGTAGTTGTACAGCGGTTTGAGCTTGTTGGACATCACCGCCAAGGGGCTGTCGTTGCCCATGGAGCCGGTGGCCTCCTCGCCCGTGGCCAACATGGGGGCCATGAGGAACTTGAGGTCTTCCTGGGTGTAACCAAACGCCTGCTGGCGGTCTAGCAAGGTCTCTGTGGGCTGCACAGGCTCAGGCTGGCCATCCACTTCGTCCAGCTTGATGCGGATGGTGTCGATCCACTGCTTGTAAGGCTTGGCGTTGGCGAGCTGGTTTTTCAACTCATCGTCGTTGATGATGCGACCGGCTTCCATGTCGATGAGGAACATCTTGCCAGGCTGCAGACGCCATTTCTTGACAATCTTGCTTTCGGGGATCGAGAGGGTGCCCGATTCAGACGCCATCACCACCAAGTCGTCTTCGGTCACGATGTAACGCGCAGGGCGCAGGCCGTTGCGGTCCAGGGTGGCGCCAATTTGCTTGCCGTCGGTGAAGGCCATGGCGGCGGGGCCGTCCCAGGGTTCCATCATGGCGGCGTGGTATTCGTAGAAGGCGCGGCGGTTGTCGTCCATCAGGGTGTGCTGTTCCCACGCTTCAGGCACCATCATCATCATGGCTTGGGCAATGGGGTAGCCTGCCATCACCAACAGTTCGAGGCAGTTGTCAAAACAGGCGGTGTCGGACTGGCCTTCAAAAATAAGTGGATACAATTTTTGCAGGTCATCGCCCAGCACAGCGCTCTTCATCACGCCTTCGCGGGCACGCATCCAGTTGAAGTTGCCTTTCACGGTGTTGATTTCACCGTTGTGGGCCAGCATGCGATAGGGGTGAGCCAGTGGCCACTCTGGGAAGGTGTTGGTGGAGAAGCGCTGGTGCACCAAGGCCAGCGCTGACACGCAACGTTTGTCTTGCAGGTCCAAGTAGTACTCGCCCACTTGGTTGGCCAGCAACAAGCCTTTGTACACAATGGTGCGGGCGCTCATGGAGGGGCTGAAATACTCCGTGCCGTGCGCCAGGTTCAGGTTTTTGATGGCATGCACGGCGCGCTTGCGGATCACGTACAGCTTGCGCTCCAAGGCGTCGGTCACCATGATGTCGCGGCCGCGGCCCACAAACACTTGGCGAATCACAGGCTCTTTGGCGCGCACGGTGGGGCTCATCGGCATCTCGCGATTCACTGGCACATCGCGCCAACCCAACAGCACTTGGCCCTCGGCCTTGATGGCACGCTCCACTTCTTGCTCGCATGCGATGCGGGAGGCGGTTTCTTTGGGCAGGAACAACATGCCTACACCGTATTCGCCCGCGGGTGGCAATGCCACGCCCTGCTTGGCCATTTCTTCGCGGAAGAATGCGTCGGGGATCTGGATCAAAATGCCGGCGCCGTCGCCCATCAAGGGGTCGGCACCCACGGCACCGCGGTGGTCCAGGTTTTCAAGAATTTTCAGGCCGCTGGCAATGATGTCGTGCGTGCGTTTGCCCTTGATGTGGGCCACAAAGCCCACGCCACAAGCGTCGTGCTCGTTGGCTGCGGAATACATGCCTTTTTCTTCGGCCACTTTTCGAATGTCTTGCATCTGCATTCTCCGTTGAGGGGGCGGCAAACCGACAAGGCGCAACTCTCCCCCGATTTCAGGTCGTTGCACACTTTACTGCACTGCGGGAATGGACTCAAGAAAAATAAAAGGGGTCTGACCCTATTTTATCAACCCACAAGCTTTCTGAGGTTAATAAATAGGGACATACCAAATAACCATGCACTTATTCTGTGCGCTTTGTTGCCTGCCCCCGGGGACGCCCACGCGCACGGGGGCGGACCGATCTGTTTGCAAGGTCTTGAACTTGAACGCAAAAGGCATCATCGCTCCACAGCCAGCCTTTGTGCAAGCAAGCCTGCAAATCCGCATGCTCTGCCGCGCTGGCGCCCTGCTCGCTAAATTGCCTGTACCGGGTTTGACGCTCAAACGGGGTGTTACCCATCTGCCAATACATGGGCAAATCGGTGAGCCAGGGCTCATTGACCACCCCCGCATGTGCAGCAAAACTGCTCCAGGGGTATGTGGCCAAATCGCTCGCCCCAGCCTCCCGCATGGCCAACTGTTCCACAAACAGGCAGGCCTTGAGCGCACGCGGTCCAGGTTGAACCACGGTGGACTTGAAGCGCGCTTCCCACAAGGCATGAAATTCCACAGGCTGGATTTGCCGAACCGCGGGTGAAAAATGGCGATTGAGGTGCTGCACAAACCGCCCAGGTTGACTGGCCTCGCGCGCGCTGAGCAACAACATGGCCGCCCCGGGCACCATGCAATAGGCGTGCACCGCCACGCCCTCGGCCTGGGCGCTTTGCGGCAATATGCGGTGGAACAGGGCGAACGCCTCGCGGGTTTTAAACACCCGCTGCCCGCCCAAGCCTTGCAGGGCAATCAACATGGGGCAATCGGGAATAAACAGGCGGGCCTGACGAGCCATGGGTGGCCTTAAGTGGACAAGCCCGGCACGGTGAGCCGTTGATGCTCTTTCATGGCGTACCGGTCGGTCATGCCGGCAATGTAATCGGCGATTGCCCTGGGAATGTCGGCCTCGGCCCGGCGGTAAAACTGGGGGGGCAACAGGCGCGGGTCGCTCATAAATATTCCAAACAAATCTTGCACCACACGCCGAGCCTTCAAGGTGGCGCGCAACACCTGGTAGTGCTGGTACAGGTCTTTGCGCAAAAATACTTTGAGCGCGTGGTTCAGCGCCCGCATTTCGTCGCTAAAACCAATTAGGGGGGGCGCAAGCTGCACATCCGCCACGGTTTGCGGCTTGGCTTGGGCAATGCGCCTTTCAGATTCGCTCAACAGGTCGCCAATGAGGGCGTTGATGATGCCACGCACCGTCTCGTGAATCAGGCGACGCCCCTCAATGCCAGGGTGCCTGGCCATCACACGGTCCAGGTGCATTTTGAACAGGGGCACCTCGGCCGCTTGTTCCAGCGTGATAAGGCCCGATCTCAAACCGTCGTCGATGTCGTGGTTGTTGTAGGCAATCTCATCGGCCAGGTTGGTGACCTGCGCTTCCAGGACAGG
The DNA here is from genome assembly GCA_036275655.1 of Limnobacter sp. Classification (GTDB taxonomy): domain Bacteria; phylum Pseudomonadota; class Gammaproteobacteria; order Burkholderiales; family Burkholderiaceae_B; genus Limnobacter. The sequence goes on from DASUDK010000105.1 coordinate 3,102, forward strand.
GCGGCGATTGCTTAAAAATCGGTCGGCCACGTCGCCCAGCTTCTCGGCGTTGGGGCGGGAGCAATGCTTCAAAATGCTCTCGCGCGTCTCGAAACACAAATTCAACCCGTTGAAGGAGGCGTATTTTTCTTCCAGGTCATCGACCACGCGCAGGCTTTGCAAATTGTGCTCAAAACCACCGTGGGTCGCCATGCACTCGTTCAAAGCGTCTTGCCCGGCATGCCCAAACGGGGTGTGGCCCAGGTCGTGGGCCAGGGCAACCGCCTCGGTCAGCTCCTCATTCAAACCCAGGTTGCGGGATATGCTGCGCGCAATTTGCGCCACCTCCAGGCTGTGGGTGAGGCGGGTGCGGTACAAATCCCCTTCGGTGTTCACAAACACCTGGGTTTTGTACTCCAACCTGCGAAATGCGGCGCTGTGGATGATGCGATCACGGTCCCGCTCAAACTCGGTGCGCCCCACGGGGCTCGCCTCTGCATGTTTTCGGCCCCGTGTGTTGCGGCTGCTCACAGCGTACGGGACCAGGTTGGCTTCGAAGTCCCGCATGCGTTCACTCCCCAGCGCCAAGTGCTTGCAGGGTTTGGCGAACAAGCGCCTCGTCTGCGGGGGAGGTGGATGCGCTGCCCAGGCCATTGAGCAACACATATTTGATCGCCCCGGAATCGGCTTTCTTGTCGTGCGCCATCAAGGCCATGAACTTGTCCACGCCGAGGCGCGGCGGAATGGCAGGCAATCGGGCGTCAATCACAATTTTTTTCAAGCGGGCCGATTCGTCGGCGCTGAGCCGCCCCATGCGGCGGCAAAGGTCGGCGGCAATCACCATGCCACAGCCCACAGCCTCACCGTGATACCACTGGCCATAACCCATGCCAGCCTCAATGGCGTGGCCAAAGGTGTGACCAAAATTGAGGATGGCGCGAATGCCACCCTCGCGCTCATCTTGGCTCACCACCTCGGCTTTGATCTCGCAGGACCGTTTGACCACACGGGCCAGAAGGTCTGGGTCCCGTTCGAGCAGTGCTGGCATGTTGGCCTCCACCAGGTCCAGGTAAGCGGTGTCTGCAATGGCGCCGTGCTTGATGATTTCTGCCAGGCCGCAGCTCAACTCTCGGTCTGGCAGGGTATTGAGGGTTGCAATGTCGGTCACCACCATCTGCGGCTGGTAAAAGGCCCCAATCATGTTTTTGCCCAGGGGGTGGTTGATGCCCGTTTTGCCCCCCACAGAGCTGTCAACCTGGCTAAGCAGGGTGGTGGGCACCTGAATAAAGGGAATGCCGCGCATGAATGCCGAGGCGGCAAAGCCGCCCATGTCGCCGATGACACCACCGCCCAAGGCCACCAACACGGTTTTTCTGTCGCAATGGTTTTGCAGCAGGGCATCAAACACGCGTTGCAAGGTGGGCCAATCTTTGTATTCCTCGCCATCGGGCAAACTCACCACATGCACGCGTTTGGCACCTGCATCCATCAACGTGCGCTGCAAAACATCCGCGTACAACGGCCCCACTGTGGTGTTGGTGCAGATCATGACCACTTTGCCCTGCACATGCGGCACAAACAGTTCGGCATTGCCCAACAAACCGGAGCCAATGTGAATGGGATAGCTGCGGTCGCCCAAATCGACCTGCAAATCGTATGTACTCATGATGATGAACCCAATGCATTTTGCTCGGCGTTGCCGGGCACGTCTTCAAGGTGCAAAGCCTGCACGATGCGTTGAACAATTTGATAAACCGGTTGCCTGCCCGTTTCAATCACCACATCGGCGCATTCTTTGTACAAAGGCAGACGCACTTGCAGCAACTCTTCTATCTTTTTACGGGGGTTTGGCCCGCGGAGCAAGGGGCGATTTTTATCCAGCTTGGTGCGCTGGTACAACTCGGCCGACGAGGCGCTCAAGTAGACCACAGGGCCAATTTGCCTGAGCATGGCCCGGTTCTCTTCAGAGAGAACAATGCCTCCCCCAGTGGCCAACACCTGCCTGCTTTTGCCCTGAAAACCAGCGAGCGCGGAGGATTCACGACGGCGAAAACCTGCTTCACCTTCGATTTCAAAGATCACAGGAATGCTCACACCGGTCTGCTGCTCAATCAGGTGATCGGTGTCGGTAAACTCCCAGGACAGATGCTTGGCCAAGGCCTTGCCGACTGTGCTTTTGCCGGCACCCATCATGCCCACCAGCACAATGCATTGATTAAACACGTCTTATTGAATCGATGTGAACAATCAGTGCATTGTACGGTAAAGCAGCTATCAAAGGCCTGAGAGCACCACCGGCGTTAGAAAGATTAACAACTCAGCGCGGCGCCGGTTGTCGGTCTTGCCTTTGAAAAGATGACCCAACACGGGCACATCGCCTAAAAACGGAATCTTGTCGTCGCGAATGTTGTCGTCTTCTTCAAAAATCCCGCCCAACACCACCGTGCCGCCGTCGGCAACCAACACTTTGGTCTTGACCCGACGGGTATCGATGGCTGGGCCAGCGGCCGTGGTGATGCCCACGGAGTCTTTGGCCACATCCACTTGCAACAGCACCGTTCCATCGGGTGTGATCTGCGGCGTCACCTCCAACTTCAGATTCGCCTCTTTGAACTCAATGGCGGTCGCACCGCTGCTGGTTGCAATTTGATAAGGAATTTCTGTGCCCTGCTCAATGCTTGCAGCCTCTTTGTTGGAGGTGATCACTCGGGGATTGGACACCGTGCGGATTCGGTTGCTTGTCTCCAAAGCACGCAATTGCATGTTAATCAGCCGCGTGGAATTCGCATTGAACAAGGTGTATGCGAAATTGGCCGTGGCGTCTGGCCCGGTGTCTACAAAATTGCCGCTGCCAAATTGATCACCAATGTCGGCAAATGCATCGCTTCTGGCCGACGCACCACGCAGGCGCACACCCAACTCTTTGGAAACCGAGGTATCAGCAAGCACCACACGTGCTTCAATCATGACCTGCTTCACGGGCTTGTCCAGCCCAGTGACAATGCTCGCAATTCGATCCAGGCGGGAGGGGGTGTCTCTCACAAAAATTTGACTGGTTCTCTCATCGGCAATCAAGCTGCCACGGGCGGACAGCAACCCCGCGTCATTGGCCTTGATCAAGGCAACCAAGTCTGCTGTTTTTTGGTAGCTGATTAAAAACACGCGTGACACCAAAGGCTCCAAACCATCCTGTGCAGAACGCTTGGCCGACTCCAGCTGTGTCCCGGCAAGGTCTTCCGGCGTGGACACCAACAGCACATTGCCGGATTGGCTAGAGACCAACCCTTTGGAGCGCATCACAATTTCAAGCGCCTGGTCCCATGGCACATCCTTCAGAAACACAGTCACCTTGCCCTGCACATTCTCGCTCAACACCAAATTCATTTTGGTGAAATCAGCAAACACCTGCATCACGGTGCGGATGTCCGCGTTTTTAAAATCCAGGGAGATGGGGCGTCCTGCATACCGGGCAACACTGCTCTGGCTGGGGCTCAATGGCTCAACGGGTGTGCTGTTGCTTGCACCAAACACCTCAGGGGTCAGCGCCCGAGGCGAAAACGCCAACTCAATCGAATTGCCAATCTGGCGGATTTGATGCGACGCGTCTGACAAGTTCAAGCGCAACATGAGGGCTTGGTCACCCGAACTCAGGGTGACATTCTTCGCCAACTTGAATGCTTGTGCATTGAGGCTTTTGATGACCTCATCCTCAGAGACCACATTGGCAAATCTGACCGTTAGGCGATCGTTGTCCAGGCGGGCATCGGCATACAAATTGGGGGCGTTGAAATTTAGCTTCAAAACCTCGCTTTGACCAGATTGCACGGCCTCAATGTTTAACAAGCGAGGCCCCGAGTTGATTGGGACCGCCTTGCTCAACGGCTTGGGAATGTCTGCAGCCAGTGGGGAATCCTTGGTCAGTCGGGCCGCCTGTGTGCTGGTGGGCAAGAATGGACGTGGTCCAGAAAAACTCAACGTCAAACGGTTTGCGTCCACAGATTGCGTCACCTGATAAGCACTTTGCATGCCCAAAATCAGGCGGGTTTTGTCGTGTGTGTGAATCATTTGGGCCAGCGTCACTCGACTGTCCGGCGTCAAGCCCAACGTCCAATTTGGATTGCCCAAACGAACCGGAAAATTAAGCACCTGCCGCTCGGGCGAGGTCATCCTGAACATGGGCAGCTTGCTGCTCAAAGGCTCATCAAATGTGAACACCAGGTCAGTTCTGTCCGCCTCGTCTTTGAGGGCCGTGTCAACAATCGTCAGCGCTTGCGCTGCATTTGTGAGGCAAGCCAAGCCCACACAAACCGCTGCGAGTTTCACCATGCCACCGGGCAATTTCTTTTCACTCTTCATTGCTTATTCTCCTTAGCTGGCATCATCCCCAAACGCAGTTCAACCAATTTGCCTTTGCCCTCTTTTGCATCAATGCTCAGCACAACACTGTCCTGGTTGACGCGCAGCACCCTGGCGCTTTGAAACAGGTGGCTGCCTGCCGCCACCACATGGTCGTTTTCGCCATCGCTGACAATCGCCACGCGATCCCGCCCTGACTGCAAAATGCCAGACAGTGACAAAGCCCCAATCGCATCCGCACTCATTTGGGTTTGGTCGGCTGGCGCAATCAATTCTCGAAACTCAAACAAGCGCCCGGTGATCACTGGATGCGAAATGGGGGTTGGCGGCCTGTAGTCGATTGCAGCGGGAGGCTCATTTTGCAAGGCCACCGAGCGCTCTATCCGCGCGGTCAGCGCAACCATCTCGGGTTTGTAAACCGTTGCCGGGTCTTCCATCCCAGGCACCCAAGGCCCCAAGACCATCATTAACAACCAGTCGATCATGGCGTCCCCCCGGGAGCGGCTTGTGTGTTCAATTGGGCAAAGGCGTGGAGTTCACCCACCATGCGCCAGCGCTGGCCGCCGTCTTGCGACGTGGCCTCAAATTTTGCAAAGGTGATTTGCCTGCTCAGGTCTGCGATGTTGACAGGGAGCTTGGCCAAGGTGTTGCCCAGGCCTGCCACGTTCACCTTCACAGGCACGCGCTTCATCACTTCCAAATCCACCGCCTCATCGGGCCTGAACTCCACCAAATCCAATTCTTTCAGCCGGATCAGGCGGTTGATGTCGTCCAATAGCGCAGCAAGGTCTTTGTCGGAGGGCAGGGCCTGTTTTAACACCGGCAAACGGGCTTCCAACACAGCCAATTGAGCATCCACAGTCACCCGTTCAAGCAAAGTGTTGGATTGCACGGTGAGCCTGGCGTGTCGATCGCGAATGTTTGCATCGTTGATGCCCAAACTCTCCATCTGGACTTGCCAAAAGGTGAAGTAGAAAATCAACATCAACATCACACCCAGGCCACTTGCAATCGCCACACGTTGGCGAACAGTCAACACATGCAAGCGCTTGAAAACCTGGTCCAGCTCCACGCCGTCAATTTGCAATCCCATGCCCGCCCCTTTGAATAGTCGCCTTGATTTCAAACTCATGTTCCAAGGCACCACCCTCCACCTTGGACGCGTTTTCTTTGAGCCGAACAAACACCAAATCAACCTTGGAGAACAGCTCAGACTCGGCCTCCAAGTGAGCCAGCCAACTGGCGAGGTCTGCCACCGCGTGGGTGGTGCCCATCAAGGTCAGCACGCCATCCTCAAAAGCCAGGCGGCGCAATGAGACCTGATTGGGTATGGACGCATCCAGGTAGGCCATCAAGTCGCTGACCACCAGGGACTCGCGTTCCACGGCCTCCAAAGCCTCGATTTGTCGCTTAAGCACCTGGATGCGATCTTTCTTGGATTGAATCTCGGCCACCTGCCGCGCAATATCACTCTCAAGGCGCCCGAGTTCCTGCAGGTAAATTTGCTGCCTTTCCAAATCGCCATCGAGTTCTGCACGAACCAAATAACAAAACACCAGCACGGCGAACATTGCCATCAAGATCTCCAACACCACGCGGCGTTGTTTGGCTTGATTGCGTTGCGTTCGGTATGGGTAGAGGTTGAACAGAATCACGCGCATGGCATGGCCTCCAGAGCACCAAAAGGCACCACGCTGTCATGCCATTGGGCGGCAAGCTCTTTGCGAGGGCGCACTTCCAACAGGCGGGCGGACAATATTTCGCTGCGCTGCACCGTGGCCTCTGCGCCCTTGGCATACATCATCTCGCCACCCAAAATTAGGCGCACAGAACCCGACTCCTCCACAGCCCCCTCTCGTGCCCAAGTGGCCACCAGGCGCTCCAGCGCTGCCACCGATTGAACCAATGAAAACCCGTCATCACTCAGCTCGGTGCTTTCATGCAGCAACACGCCCTGAGAAAAAACCGCCAAGCGGATGCGGTGTTTGCCCAGCTCACCATGAAGCAGAAATCGAAGTGAATCCAGCGCCGGATTGTTTTGCAGCATCTGAAGGTATCCGTTGATGGAGGCCACAGAGTCCAGCGTGATTCCGGCACAGCGCATCTTGAATTGTTGGCAAGCTTTGATCACCTGATCCACCTGCACCTGGTCGATCCCCGCCACCGCAAACGTCAAATCCCCGTCTGTGGAGGTGGCTTTGAGCTGCCAATCGTAGGCGGCCTCTCGCTGGGTATTGCCAGCAGCCGCTTCCATCATGTCTTGGATTTGAAACTCGATCGTTTGCTCCTCTTCGTCTGGAGGCACGGTCAATTCGCCGAAATAAGCCTGGCGGGCGGGCAAACAAAGCACCAAAATCTGAGGTTTGGGCAAATGACCCGGCAACACCGTCAAAATTTGCTGCAGCAGCCCGGCCAACACATCAGAGGCCACAAATTGCGCCTGCGTGTGGCCCGCCACCTCCAGCCCACCATGCCCCTGAATTGTCTTGAAATGCAGTCGTTGCCCTTGAGCCACCTCTCCGTACACCCAGCGGGCTTGGTGCTCCCCAATGGCCAAAGACAAACCAAACACAGCGCGACCTGAGACACGCAGCCAATCCGGCCACCTTGGTTTGAGTCGTTTCATATCCCCTCCATCGAGCAGACCTTCAGGTTAGAGTGTTCGGCAAAGCGTTCTAACCCTCTTTCGAGGGTCTAACCACAAGGGGGAGAGGGTTCATCGCCCGGCTGGAGTCAACGCTCGGGTTTTCCGGTGCGTTGGCAGATACAATGTGACCAAACCACAACCCAAATCCAACGCCTGTGATCTTCAAAAAACCGCTGCCAAATCAAGCCTCCAAGGGATTCATCGCAAGCACACTGGCCGTGCTCATGGGCCTGGCCGTGTCTGGCGCACTGCTCGTGAGCGTGGCGCTGGCCCTGATCTTCCCCAAACTGCCCGAGCTGGACACCCTGGTGGACTACCGCCCCAAGGTCCCGCTGCGTGTGCTCACTTCAGATGGCGTGCTCATCGGCGAGTTTGGCGAGGAGCGTCGCCGCCCGGTGGACATCAGCGAAGTTCCGCTGGTGCTCCAACACGCCATCCTCGCGGCAGAAGATGACCGGTTTTATGAGCATGGCGGGGTGGATTTCATGGGCGTGGCCCGTGCTTTCGTGACCAACATCACCTCAGGCGGCCGCACCCAAGGCGCCAGCACCATCACGATGCAAGTCGCACGCAATTTCTTCCTCACCCGCGACAAAACCTGGACACGCAAGCTCTACGAGGTGCTGCTGGCCTACAAAATCGAAGACAAACTCACCAAAGACGACATTCTTGAGCTGTACATCAACCAGATCTACCTGGGTCAACGGGCTTACGGTTTTCAATCGGCCGCCCAGGTGTATTTTGGAAAACGCCTTCGGGACCTGAATGCTGCTGAGGCGGCCATGCTGGCCGGTTTGCCCAAAGCCCCATCGGCGTACAACCCGATTGTGAATCCGAACCGGGCCAAAGTGCGTCAAGAGTACGTGCTGCGCCGCATGCACGAAAACGACTACCTGGATGACAAACAACTTGAGGAAGCGCTGAAGACCGAGTTGGTTTACCGAAACCGCCGAGCCAATGGCGAAGAAGTAGAAACCATCAGCGGCCTGGCAATCGCCGACTATGCCGCCGAGATGGCTCGCATGGCCGCTGTCGAAATGTATGGCGAAGAGGCTTACACCTCGGGCATCACCGTCACCACCACCTTGATCGCCAGTGAACAGCGCGCAGCACAGCGTGCCCTGCGCAACAGCGTGATGGATTACGAATTGCGTCAGTTTTTCCGGGGCCCAGAGGGCTACATGGAACTGCCTGACGACCCAGCCAAGGCCGAAGAGCTTATACAAGACAACATTTCCGACTACCCGGACTATGGCTTTTTGCAAAGTGCTGTGGTTCTCTCTGCCACTGACAAAGAGGTGCTTGTCTCCCAAGGCGCAGGCGAGCCCCTCAAGCTCGCTGGCAACAGCCTCAAACCGGCCGAGAGCTGGCTCAACCCTCGAGCACCAGCCAACAAACGGCTCAAACGCGGCGCGGTGGTGCGCGTGCTCAAACGCAAAGACCAGCCCCCCATGCTGACGCAATTGCCCGAGGTAGAAGCCGCCTTTGTGGCCATCAATTCAAACAACGGCGCAATTCGAGCCTTGGCCGGTGGTTTTGAGTTTTCTCGCAACAAATTCAACCACGTGACCCAGGCCACGCGTCAACCGGGCTCCGCATTCAAACCGTTTGTTTACTCCGCCGCGCTCGAGAAAGGCGTCACACCCACCACCCTTGTGGCCGATGAACCCATTTTTGTGCCCGCAGACACCCCGGGGGGCAAAGACTGGAGCCCCAAAAACTACGATGGCAAGTACGATGGCCCCATGCTTCTCAAAGAAGGTCTGGCCAAATCCAAGAACATGGTGTCCATCCGCGTTCTTCAGGAAGTAACCCCCCAATTTGCCCAGCGCTGGGCAACCCAATTCGGCTTCCCTGCTGAAAACGTGCCCGCCTACCTCACCATGGCCCTTGGCGCCGTCACCACCAACCCATTGCAAATGGCCAGCGCTTACGCCGTGTTCTCCAATGGGGGTTATCGCATCAAACCCTACCTGATCGAGAAAATCGAAGACGGCTCTGGCCGAGTGGTGGCCCGAGCCCGCCCAGCCGTGGCCGGGGAAGAAGCCAACCGCGTGATTGATGAACGCAACGCATTTTTAACCACGCGGCTGCTGCGCGAGGTTGTAGAACGCGGCACCGCCACGCGAGCCAAAGTGCTCAACCGGGGCGATATTGTTGGAAAAACCGGCACCACCAATGACAGCCACGACGCTTGGTTTGCCGGCTACAACCCCGACATCGCGGCAGTGGCTTGGGTGGGTTACGACCAACCACGCAACCTGGGTGCACGAGAAACCGGTGGCGGCCTGGCCCTGCCCATCTGGATTGACTACATGCGTGTTGCACTGGCTGACACGTCAGAAAAACCACAGGCAGTGCCCGCGGGCATCGAACTGGTGGATGGCAACTACTACTACTCGGAGTACACGCCCGGCCAGGGCATTGCGCGAATCGACGTCGGTGGCAGCGGCAACGACATTCCTAGCCTGTTCAACTTCCTGAAGGGTTTGGGCGGCATGTTGGACTCCGGTGGAGCGCCCGCCCCCGCCAACTCGGGCGGCGGGGATTCCACCAGCCACGCCACGCCAGCAACAAATCGCCCCAAAGAGGGCCCTCAACAAGACGAGATTGAGCGCCTCTTTGGCAACAACTGAGGGGCAACTCAGGCAAACAACGGGGGGCAGGCCTGCCCCAGTTGCCCGCTGAGCAACTCAACAAAATGGCTTGCGAAAGGCTTCTTGCTTCGGGTATCCACCCACTGGCCCTGTTGATGCACGTAGTGGAATCCACCTGACTTGGCAGCCAGCCAAAGCTCGTGGTTGGCCACTTGGCTGTTGAGGATCATTTTGCCCTTGTCTTCAAAATCCAGGGTGAGCACATTGCCGGAGCGGCTGGAATCTGCATCAATGTCCAGTGTGTCCACCAGAGATTCAATATACTCTTCTACTTGAACCAAGGTGGCGTCCACCACCGCGTGAAATTCTGAGTCCGTCATGAAAATTACACCACTAAAAATGCTGGCAAGCGCCATGCTGTTGATGTTGGGCTTGAGCGCATGCGGGCAACGCGGCCCCCTGTACCTGCCAGAGCCCCCGGCCCCTTTGCCCAAACCTCAGGGCTATGAAGAACCGGGCAGCAAAAAAAACCAACCGTGAAAGATTGTACCGTGCAAAACACCACCGTGAACCCCAGCGACCTGAGCGCTCAGTTGCAACGCCACGCCGACGATGGCCACTTGTACTTTGAAGGCGCCGATTTGCAGGCCCTGGCCGAAGAATTTGGCACCCCGCTGTACGTCTATTCCTCAGCAGCCATCCTGGAGGCTTACCAGGCATACGCCAAAGCCTGTCAGGGCCTGGCCGATGTCACCATCTGTTATGCCGTGAAGGCGAACTCCAACATCCACATCCTGCGCAAGCTGGCCCAGGCCGGCGCGGGATTCGACATCGTGTCCGCCGGCGAACTGGCCCGCGTGATTGCTGCGGGCGGACAGGCCAGCAAAGCCGTGTTTGCGGGTGTGGGCAAATCCGTGCAAGAAATTGAATACGCGCTGGGCCAGGGCGTGGGCTGTTTCAATGTGGAATCCGAAGCCGAAATGTCCAGAATTGCCGACGTGGCGCAACGCCTGCAAAAAAAGGCGCGCGTGAGCCTGCGCGTCAATCCTGACGTGGACGCCAAAACCCACCCCTACATTTCCACAGGCTTGAAAGAAAACAAATTCGGCGTGTCCATGGCACTGGCACCCAAGGTGTATGCCTATGCGCATCAACACCCTTGGCTGGACGTGCACGGCATTGACTGCCACATTGGCTCACAACTCACCGATGCCAGCCCTTACTTTGACGCGCTTGACCGTGTGCTGGCACTTCTAGACCAACTTGCCGGGCAGGGCATCCACATTCACCACCTGGACCTGGGTGGCGGCATTGGCATTCGCTACCTGGACGAGACCCCTCCCACCCCGGGCGATGTGCTGCCAAAACTGATTGGGCGCGTGCGAGACTGGGCCCAGCAGGCCAAGCGCCCCATGCCAAGCCTGAGCTTTGAACCCGGCCGCTCCATTGTGGGCAATGCGGGTGTGCTGCTCACCGAGGTGGAGTTCTTGAAGGTCAACGAGGGCAAACACTTCGCGATTGTGAACGCCGCCATGAACGACCTCATGCGCCCTGCCATGTACAAAGCATTCCACGCCATTGCCCCGGTGATCCAACGCAGCCAAGGTGAGGAACAGCGGTACGACGTGGTCGGCCCGGTGTGCGAATCTGGCGACTGGCTCGCCAAAGACCGTCCGCTGCGTTTGCAAGCCGGAGATGTGCTCGCCATACTGTCCGCGGGCGCCTACGGCCAGACCATGGCCTCCAACTACAACAGCCGTGGACGCGCGGCCGAAGTGTTGGTCGAGCAAGGCAAACCAAGGCTCATCCGCCGCCGCGAGACCATTGAAGATCAGTTGCGCCCCGAACTCGATCTGTAATAAAACCAAATCCGCCACGTCAACAACACCGCCAGCACAACGGCGTACGTGGCGGGGCGGTCCAAGAGGTTTTTGTCCCACTTCAACCAAGTGAAATGCGCCACCGCCAACGCGGCCGCAGCGTACACCAGCATGTGCACCCGCTTCCAAGTGACAGCACCCAGCTTTTTCACCACACGCTTGGGAGACGTAACGGCCAACACCAACAACCCCATGAATGCAGCAGCACCCAACATCACATAAGGGCGTTTGGTGAGGTCCAGCACCAGCTCGCTCCACAACAGACTGCGGTCCAGCACGGCGTACACCAGCACATGAACACAGGCGTACGAGAAAGCAAACAAGCCCAAGGTGCGCCGCAAAGGGGCCAAGGCGTTCCACCCGGTGAGTCTCCGCACAGGCGTCACCGCCAGGCTACACAACAGCAACACCAGCGCCCAACTGCCAGTCTCATGCTCCAAGGTTTCAACCGGGTTGGCGCCCAGGTTTAATGTGAACGCCTGCACTGTCAACCACACCATGGGCAAAGCACACAACACCCAGGCCAAGTGTTTTAAACGCTGAGGGCTCACAGTCAAGCGCTTGTCCTTAAAACCATTTCTTCAGATCAAGACCTGCGTACATGGCCTGCACCTCCTCGGTGTAGCCATTGAACATCTCGGTTTTGCGGCGCGGCGCAAACAGCCCACCCAAAGAACCCTCACCCAAGCGGCGCTCGCTGCCCTGGCTCCACCGTGGGTGGTTCACATTGGGGTTCACGTTGCTGAAAAACCCATACTCGCGCGGGGCGCTTTCATTCCAACTCGTGACCGGCTGCCGCTCAGTGAGCCGAATACGCACAATCGACTTGGCACTCTTGAACCCATACTTCCAGGGCACCATCAACCGCACCGGCGCGCCCGATTGATTGGGCAGCAAACGGCCATATTGGCCAAAAGTCAGCAACGTCAAGTCGTTGTAGGCCTCATCAATGCGCAGCCCCTCTTTGTAAGGCCAATCCAGCACAGGGATGCGCAAACCCGGCATTTGCTCGGGATCGGCCAAAGATTCAAAAGCCACAAATTTGGCCTTGGAAGTGGGCTCCACCGCCTTTAGCAGCGCAGCCAGTGGGTAACCCACCCAGGGCACCACCATGGACCACGCTTCCACACAACGGAATCGGTAGATCCGCTCCTCCATGGGGGCCAGCTTCAACAACTCTTCAATGCCAAAGGTCCTGGGTTTGGCACACTCGCCCTCCACCACCACGGTCCATGGGCGCGTTTTTAAACTGCCCGCGTTGCGGTGTGGGTCGCTCTTGTCGGTGCCAAACTCATAAAAGTTGTTGTAGGTGGTGACCAGTTTGGGATCGGTGGGCGGCTCCATGGCAGACCCTTTCCAGCGCCGACCAGGCAGGGGCGCCATGTCATCCAGCTCGGTGGAGCGTGTGGCTTTGCCCGCAAGCGCAGCACCCGTGGCCGTGGCCAAACCAGCACCAGCCCCAAGGCGAACACCCGCCCGCAGCAACAGGTTTGCGCTTTGCAATGGCCCGGTGAGTGCACCCGCTGCAAAGGCCTGCATAATCTTGCGGCGCTGCATGAACAGTGACTCGGGCGTCACATCGCAGTCTTTCAACACATCCCAGTGGCGCTTGCCCATAAAAAAACCCTCAAGTGAATTCAGCTTGAGGGTTAGTCTGGCACAACGCCAATTCGTTCAAGAATTTGTGTGTCGAAAACCGATTTACAGTTCACCGTATGAATGCAAACCCGAGAGGAACATGTTCACCCCCAAGAAGGCAAAGCCTGTGACCAGCAAGCCGACCAGTGCCCAATACGAGGCCACAACACCGCGCAAGCCTTTCACCAGGCGCATGTGGAGCCATGCTGCATAATTCAGCCACACCACGAGCGCCCAAGTTTCTTTGGGATCCCACTGCCAATAAGCCCCCCAGGCCTCTGCCGCCCACAGAGCGCCCAAAATGGTGGCCACGGTAAAAAATGCAAACCCAACGGCAATGGACTTGTACATCACATCGTCCAACACCTCCAGGCTTGGGAGCGCGTCTGCAATCCGCTTGCGCGCCAACAAAATTGCGCCCACCACCGCACAACCAATGCCAAAATACAAGGCCCAATACAGGCTCACCTGCTCGGTGCGAAACACCAAAGGCTCCATGAACATCAGCACGCCCAACAAGCCTGTGGGCAAAAGCGCCTTGATGCTGGGGGCATGGGCATACACCTTCAACAAATAAGCAAAGGCAACCATTGCAGCCAAAGAAAATGTGCCGTAGCCAATGAAGTTGGCCGGCACGTGGATTTTCATCCACCAGCTCTGCAGGGCGGGCACCAGGGGCTGAATGGCATAGGCCTCCCGCTCCACACCGTACCAGGCCAAAAAGCCCACCGCGGCCACCACCACCAACATCACAAATGCGCCCAACTGACGGGTTTTGTAGGCCTGTTCGTAATACAAGTAGTAAATGCCAGTGATGATGGCAAACAGCACAAACACTTCGTACAAATTAGACACCGGGATGTGGCCCACGTCAGGTCCAATCAAGTAGCTCTCGTACCAGCGGATCATCATGCCGGCAAAGCCCATGAGCACCGCACCCCAAGTGAGGGCAGTGCCCACGAACAGCGACGTGGGTGAACGGCTCAGCAAGCCAACCCAGTATGCGATGGTGGCCACCACAAACATCACACCCATCCACAAAATCGCGGACTGACTGGAGAGCAAATACTTCAGAAAAAACCGTTGCTCCGCCGCCTGCAAATTGCCCCCGTAGGAGGCAATTGAAAGCAAACTCAGACCCGCCACCGCCAGCAGCAACCACTTCAGCGCCTCCCAGCGGTAGGCCATGTAGGCAGTCACAGGCACACAACTCCACAAGATGGAAATCTCATAGACATCCATGAAGCTGTGGTATTCCGACGAGGCGTACCCAGCCCCCAAAACCAACAGCAAGGTGAACACCACGTCTTTCCAGGTGATGCGTTTGGAAAATACGCCGGCTTTGCGGGTCGGAATTTGCCCCGACTGGCCCGCCACCTGCCCCTGATTCACCCAAGTGCTGCTCATGCTCCCTCTCCCGCAGGCTTGTTGCCGCTGTTGCGGGCCCTGCTGTTCAACTCATTTACAAATTGTTCGTACTCTTTCTCGAAGTCCATGGTCTTGCGCGTCGTGGACATGCCCATCAACACCCTGGAGCCGCCGTTGGATTCCGTCACCCAGAAAAATGCGCGGCGCTCACGGATGTAGAACATTGAAAATACGCCGATGCACAAAAACAGACAACCCAAATACACCACCCATTGACCCGGGGCTTTGGCCAACTGGAACACACTGGCCTTGACCTCATCAAACTGGTCAAGCTGGAACATCACAGGCGCGCCATACAGAGAAAGATCGGACAATGCAATTTGCGCATCTTGTACAAAACGGCCGTGCACTTCATCCGGCGTGGCCCGCGCCACATTGGCCCCCTCGCGCGACAACTGATACACCTCCCACATGGCGCCCTGCAACAGGCGGATCACCACATCGCTGGCCCGCTCGCGCTCAGCCTCGGGCACGGTGGCCTCAATAAACTGGGCAATCGCAGGCAAACCCGCCAGTGACCCTTCCGCCCCAGCAAATCGATCCAACGCCCGCTTGGCACTGTCGGCCACACTGCGCACCAGCTGGTCGCCACCCTCGCGATCACCAAACGCCTGCTGCGCAAATCGCTGGGCGGCGGCCGAGCGCACCGTGTCGTTTTGCAAGGCTGCCCGCAGGCGCATGAAGCCATCAAGCTGGCCATTTTCATCCACCGGGATGCGCAAATATTTAAAATTGTCCGCCGGGGTGTCTCGAACACCCGCCAAAAAATACTGGCCGCCGTCCAAGCGGATGGGCAGCATGTAATTGTGGAATTCACGCGCTTGCCCCGCCTGGTCACGCAATTTGTACGTGATGCTCGGCCCAATGTTGGTGAATTTGGTGTCTTTGTTCTCCTTCACGCCAGGGCCCAACACACTGGCGAGGTTGGTCTGAAACGCCCCCAGCTCGTCGGCGTTGCCCAGCGCCAAATCGCCCACGCTGGCCTCATCGCGGTTCACTGGCAAGGCTTCCACATTGATGGATTTGAACCCGGTGAACTCAATTTTCAAATTCTCGCCCACGCGTTCCAGGTCTTTGCCGCCGCCCACCACGCCATCCAGATCAAACCGATAGTCGCGCTCACCGGCGAGTGGCATGCCCTTGAGTTGTATGCGTGTGCCGCCATCGTCAAAACTGGACTGGTAAACAGTCACCCCTTTGTAAATCAGCGGCTTGTTCACTTCAATGGTCGCATCGAATCGATCCCCCGTCTCGGGATCAAACACCTGCACATCGCTGGCAAACAGCTTGGGCATGCCTGTGCTATAAAAATCGATCCGGAATTCTTTCAGGGTGAGCTCAAAAGGCAAATCCTGCACCAACAACCCATCGTCGGTGTTCAGCACAGCCACACGGCTGGTCTCACCTTCGGGCAGCAGCAAATTGGCGCGGTAACTGGGATTGTTTGCCCCCAGACGCGCCTGCTCAGGGATGCCACCGGTGATTTCTGCCCCCGTCACCGGGGTTTTTCCTGTGGCCCACACCGCCACTTTGAGTGGCACACCGCTGTCGAGCAATCCACCCACACAAATCACCACAATCGACACGTGTGCTGCAATGTATCCAAACCGATTGGCGCTGCCGGCCTTGGCTGCCACCATGGTGCCGTTGCTTCGCACGGATTGTTTGACCTTGAAGCCCTTGTGTTCCAACCATTCTGTGATCACATTGGGCAGGTTGCCGGGTTTTTCATCAAACTCCCCTTCCCACCGGTGACCAAACGCCTTCAGGCTGCCTTCGCGCATGTTTTCTCGAAACACCCGCATTTCACGGATCATCTTGGGGGTGTTGCGCCACACGCACAAAGAGGTGGACGCCACCAAAAACGCCATCACAGCAATGAACCAAGGTGCGTTGTAAATTCGGAACAGGCCCATGGGCTCAAAAAACGAAGCCCAAAACGGTCCAAACTGATTGACATAATTGACCCAGGGATCGTTTTGACCAACCACGGTGCCAATGGCAGAGGCAATGCAAATGAGCGTCAGCAGGCTGATGGCAAAACGCATGGAGCCCAACAACTCCAACCAGCTTGCCCACACGGACTGTCCACCTGCACCACCCGCGCTGCGTTTGGGCAAGGTCGCTTTGTTGCTATCAGCTGCACTGCTCAATTGTTGTGTCTCCGGTGTAGTTTTTGCCGTGGAGTCCGAAAAAAAAGGGGCCCAACAAGCCCCTTTTTGACATCACCACCGGCGATTTGTTCAACGCAGGCCAGCGATGTAATCGGCCACGGCCTTCATTTCCTTGTCCGACATTTTGAGGGAAATCGCAGTCATCTGGGCGCTGTTCTTGCGAACACCATCGCGGAACGCAGCCAGCTGGGCGGCCGTGTAATCAGCGTGTTGACCGCCCAAACGTGGATATTGGGCAGGAATACCCGCACCGTTGGGGCTGTGGCAACCCGCACAAGCGGGAATCTTCTTGTCGGCAATGCCACCGCGATAAATCTGCTCACCCAAAGCCAGGGTGTCTTTGTTTTTGGCCTGGCCAAGGGTCTGCTTTTGAGCAGCCAAGTAGGCGGACACATCGCGCATGTCCTGGTCCGACAAACCCGCAGCAAAGCCAGCCATCACGGCGTTTTCACGCAGTGGCTTTTCAGCGCCAGGGGCCAGCTTGAAATTTTGCAACTGCTTATACAGGTATTCGGCATGCTGACCCGCAATCTTGGGGTAGATGGTGGCAGAACTGTTGCCATCCGCGCCATGGCAGGCCACACACTGCTGCATGATTTCTTTGCCTTTGGCCAAATCAACAGTGGGCGCCTTGCCGGGTTCAGCGGCCTGAGCGGCAGAAACAGAGACAATCAGCGCGGCGATCATAGAAATAACACGTTGCATGGCTAAACCCATCAAGTAGTTGCAAGGCGGTCAAAAACCGTCGTGTAAACAAAGATTTTCACAAACCCTAGATTATAAACGCGCAAATCGAGTCAATGCATCTAAAATGTTGCGATGACAATC
>DASUDK010000106.1:0-50546 GCA_036275655.1 Limnobacter sp.
AAGCAACCCTTTTGCCATGTCAGAAGTCTGGAAACCCAGCGTTACAGTTGCCGCCATTGTGGAGCATCAGGGCAAGTTCCTGATTGTGGAAGAACACACCACCGATGGCATCAAACTCAACCAACCTGCAGGCCACCTGGACCCCGGTGAGACGCCTGCCAGTGGCGCTGCGCGCGAAGCACTTGAAGAATCCGCCTGGGAAGTTCAACCCCTGGGCCTGCTGGGCATCTACCTCAGCCGCTACACCAGTTCACGCACAGGCGAAGACGTGACCTACCTGCGTTTTGCTTTTGCAGCCAGCGCAGTGCGACACCACACCGATCGGGCGCTGGATGACGGCATCATTCGCACACTGTGGATGACCCCCGACGAGCTGCGTGCCACCCAAAGCCAGCACCGCAGCCCGCTGGTGCTTCGCTGCGTAGAAGATTTCCTCAACTGGCGGGCCGGCAAACAGCCCATCATGCCCCTTGAGCATGTGTACACCCATGAAAGCGTCTTAAAAGGCCCACTGCCCCCTGGCATGTCCTGAAGCCGCATACAAGAGCATTGCAATGAGTAAAACCGTGGTCATCGGCATGTCCGGTGGCGTAGACTCCTCCGTGTCGGCCTGGCTGCTTAAGCAACAGGGCTACAAGGTGATTGGTCTTTTCATGAAAAACTGGGAAGACGATGACGACTCCGAGTATTGCTCGAGCCGCCAGGATTGGCTGGACGCCGTCAGCGTGGCCGATGTGGTTGGCGTGGACATTGAAGCGGTTAACTTCGCCACCGAGTACAAAGACCGGGTGTTCTCGGTTTTTTTGAGCGAGTACTCCGCTGGCCGCACACCCAATCCAGACATTCTCTGCAACAGCGAGATCAAGTTCAAAGCGTTTTTGGACCACGCCTATAGCCTGGGAGCAGATTACATTGCCACAGGCCACTACGCCCGTGTGCGTGAGCTGGATGGAGAGTTTCAACTCCTCAAAGCGGTGGACGCCAGCAAAGATCAATCGTATTTTTTGCACCGGCTCAACCAGGCGCAGTTGAGCAAAACGCTATTCCCCTTGGGCGAGATACACAAAGCCGAGGTGCGCAAAATTGCACAAAACCTGGGCCTGGCCAATGCTGCCAAAAAAGACTCCACGGGCATTTGCTTCATTGGTGAGCGTCCTTTCCGAGAATTTTTAAATCGCTATCTGCCCACAGCCCCTGGCCCCATCTTGAACGACCAGGGGCAACAGGTGGGTGAGCATGTGGGCCTGAGCTTTTACACCCTGGGCCAACGCAAAGGGATTGGCATTGGTGGGCAGAAAGACGGCAACGGCGAGCCATGGTTTGTGGCCCGCAAAGACCTGAAAACCAACACCTTGTATGTGGTGCAGGGCCATGACCACCCGTGGCTGCATCAAACCTCCCTGCGGGCCGAGCAAGCGCATTACATCGCCGGGCGAACACCCGGGTTGAGCGAACTGGCCTGCAAGGCCCGCTACCGCCAAGAAGACGCGGCCTGTACATTTGCGGCGCAAGGTGACCATTTTGAGCTTGGGTTTGCGCAGAGCCAGTTCGCTGTGACGCCAGGACAAAGCGCTGTGCTTTACCAAGGGGATGTTTGCTTGGGCGGCGGCGTGATTGCAGGCCATTAAGCGACTCATGCACGGATCTACACCATAAAACCCCCTCAGTTGGCGGTCTTGCCGCCAGCCTTAAGCTGTTATGTTGGTCAAATACCCAAGGCTTGCCAGGAGCCAACGTGACCCATTCAAGCCATTCCCCAAAAGCCCCAAAGCGGCGTATTCATCCGTTTTCCGCCTGGCCTGTTGGCTTGCCTGGGCGCATGTTTGCCCTGTACGCAAGCTGGGCTGTCGGTTTGAGCGCGCTGATTGCCAGCCTCGGGGATTGGATTCAAGCGTGGTGGCTGGCCTCGGTGGGTATCGGCCTCGGAATTTTGGGCATCATGGACACGCGGCAAACCAGCCAGTCCATCCGTCGAAATTATCCAATCCTGGGCAACTTGCGATTTTTTCTCGAGTTTATTCGCCCAGAAATCCGCCAGTACTTTTTTGAATCCAACAATGACAGCGAGCCGTTTTCTCGCAACCAGCGCTCCCTGGTCTACCAACGTGCAAAATCGGTGATTGACAAACGTGCATTTGGTACGCAAACCGATTTGTACAAACCGGGGGCCGAGTGGCTCAATCACGCCACCGTCGCCAAAACCGTCACCAACACTGACTTCCGTGTGCTGGTCGGTGGACCTTCCTGCAAGCAACCTTACATGGCTTCCATATTCAACATATCGGCCATGAGCTTTGGTGCACTGTCAGGCAATGCAATCTTGGCGCTCAACCAAGGGGCCAAGATGGGGAGGTTCGCGCACGACACGGGTGAAGGATCGGTGTCGATTTATCACCAAAAGCACGAAGGCGACTTGATTTGGGAAATAGGCAGCGGGTACTTCGGCTGCCGTGATCCGGACGGCAGCTTCAGCCCTCAGAAATTCCGCGATCAGGCCCAAGCCGCTCAAATTAAAATGATTGAAATCAAACTGTCTCAAGGTGCAAAACCGGGGCATGGTGGCGTTTTACCGGGCTCCAAAGTCAGCGCCGAAATTGCGCAGGCCAGGGGCGTGCCGGAGGGGCAGGACTGCATTTCACCGCCAGCCCACAGTGCTTTCTCAAACCCCATTGAATTGATGCAGTTTGTTGCGCAGCTGCGAGAACTTTCTGGCGGCAAACCGGTGGGGTTCAAACTGTGCATTGGGCATGCCTGGGAATGGTTCTCCATGGCAAAGGCCATGGTTCAAACGGGCATCAAGCCCGACTTCATTGTCATTGATGGCAGCGAGGGGGGCACCGGCGCAGCGCCTGTGGAGTTTGCAGACCACGTGGGTTCACCACTGCTGGAAGGATTGTTGTTGGCGCACAATACGCTCAATGGCTTGGGTATTCGCGACGAAATCCGCTTGATCGCCTCTGGCAAAATCATCTCTGCCTTTGACATTGCCAAAACCTGCGCCATGGGTGCAGACATGTGCAACAGCGCGCGCGGATTCATGTTTGCACTGGGTTGCGTGATGGCACAAACCTGCCACACCGGCGCCTGCCCCACCGGGGTGGCCACCCAAGACAAACATCGCCAAAAGGCGCTTGTCCCAGAAAACAAAGCAGAGCGGGTTTTCAATTTCCACGCCAACACCCTCAAGGCCTTGGGTGAACTGCTGGGCGCCACTGGCCTGGATCATCCATCGCAAATCAAACCCTTCCACATCAACCGCAGAATGGCCGATCAACGGGTGGCTTTGTTGTCGGAAATTTATCCGTTTTGCAGCCCTGGAGACCTGCTGACCGGCCAACGCCCTGGTCCCTTGTTTGAACGTTACTGGGACAGTGCACAGGCCGATCGGTTTTCACCAGACAATTCAGGCTGGCTTGGTGTCCTCAAAGCTGGGGCGGCAAGCCAAGCGCTCTGAGTAATCCTTCAACTCGGGGTACATGTCACGCCAGTTCAACTCTGGCATGCGGAAGTCCAAGTAAAACAGCGCGCAGCCCACGGTGATGTCGGCCAAGCTGAACTGCTCAGTCAGGTAAAAGCCTGGCGTCGTTTTGATGCGGTGGGTTACCCAAGCCAGGCCATTGTGAATCTTCTGGGTTTGCCGATCAATCCAGGCCTGGCTGGCCTTGTCACCTTCATGGAATTTTTTCTCAAGAATAATATCCACCGCCGCCTGGCACATGCCCTGCCCCAGCGATTCCATGGTGCGAACCAGTGCACGCATGTTGGGGTTGGTGGGCAAGAGCGGCACGGTGGGCATCATGTATTCGAGTGTGCCCGATATCACGAGGGAATCAAACACCGTTTGCCCGCCATCCAAAATCAGGCATGGCACTTTGCCCAATGGGTTGTACTCGGCGATGCGGGTGTCTGGCTCCCACACTTTCTCGATTACAAACTCATAGGGAATTTCTTTCTCTTGAAGCTGGATACGAATTTTGCGCACGAAGGGGCTGGTTGTGGATCCCACGAGTTTCATCACAGTTCTCCTAAATACAATCCTGGATGAGATTGCGTCTTGTTTTACGATCGGAAAGTGTCTAACAGATTTGGATTTTGAACAAGCAGAAATCCAAATTTGCCGACACAGCACCTGCCTTCACAAGCACAGCAACGCCGGAACGGTTATAATGCAAGGCTTTGAAAAATCTTGACTTTTACATCCCACAATGATTTCTTCTGACACACTCACTGCCCTCAATGCCCTCAGCCCGCTGGATGGACGTTACCAGTCCAAAGTGGCGAGCCTGCGCCCTCTGCTGTCCGAAGCAGGCTTCATGCACCACCGTGTGATTGTTGAAATCGAATGGTTAAAAGCACTGGCCAATGCAGGCTTTGCAGAACTGCCAGCCTTTTCCCCAAAGGCTTTGGAAGCACTTGAATCCATCAAAGTCAACTTCTCGGAAGCCGATGCACAGCGCATCAAAGAATTTGAGGCGACAACCAACCACGACGTAAAAGCTGTCGAATACTTTATTAAAGAAAAGTTTCAGTCCGATGAAGAACTGAAAAAAGCCGCTGAGTTTGTGCACTTTGCCTGCACCTCCGAAGACATCAACAACATGAGCCATGCGTTGATGTTGCAAGCCGCCCGTGCGCACGTGGTGGTGCCCACGCTAAAAAAGTTGGTGAGCACCCTGCGCACGTACGCGCATCAGTTTGCCAACATCCCGATGATGTGCCGCACACACGGCCAACCCGCCAGCCCCAGCACCTTGGGCAAAGAATTCGCCAACGTGGTGCACCGCCTGGAACGGGCGATTGCCTCGATTGAAGCGGTGGAGCTGCCAGCCAAAATGAACGGCGCCGTGGGCAACTACAATGCCCACCTGTCTGCCTACCCGCAATTTGACTGGGAGGCGCTGAGCAAAAAGCTGATCGAAAGCCTGGGCCTCACCTTCAACCCCTACACCATCCAGATTGAGCCGCACGACGGCATTGCTGCGCTGATGGATGCGATTGCACGGGCCAACACCATCGTGATTGATTTGTCTCGCGACATTTGGGGTTACATCGCACTGGGCTACTTCAAACAAAAACTGAAGGCTGGTGAAGTGGGCTCCTCCACCATGCCGCACAAGGTCAACCCAATCGATTTTGAAAACGCAGAGGGCAACCTGGGCATGGCCAACGCCGTGCTCAAGCACCTGTCCGAGAAATTGCCCATCTCCCGCTGGCAGCGCGACCTCACCGACTCCACGGTGCTGCGCAACTTGGGTGTGGGCATCGGCTACGCTGTGCTGGCCTACGAAAGCTGCCTGCGTGGCCTGGGCAAACTGGAAGTGAACCAGGCCGCCATTGCGGCCGACATCGACAACGCCTGGGAACTGCTGGCCGAGCCTGTTCAAACCGTGATGCGCCGCTATGGTTTGCCCAACCCTTATGAGCAACTCAAAGAACTCACCCGTGGCAAAGGAATTACCCAAGAGGCGCTGCAAACCTTCATCACCACCCTGGACCTGCCAAAGCACGAGAAAGATCGCCTATTGGCCATGACGCCCGCAAGCTATATTGGCAAGGCAGCAGAACTGGCCAAACGCATCTAAACCCGCTGGAGCGCTTGGGGCATCACAGCCCCAGGCACTTGCGGGTTGCATCGGCACCGGTGGAGTCTTTGGCCGATGACCTCACCACCCCACCACGCACTGCCATCTCGTACAACACACAGGCTGGGTCCCTGGGCACGTAGGTGTCCTTCAAGCCCAAGCTTGCATCGTATTGCTGAAATTCAAATCCAGCCACTGGTCTGACCCGGATCGTAAACCGCTCACTGGTGAGTTCTTCATTGAATCGACTCAACTCCGCGTCGCTGGCAAAGCGACCGTACCGGTCGCGGTAGCGCAGTTGAGTGGTGGCAATGCGTTGAACCAACTCATTGCCTTCCAGGCGCAGCTCTCTGCGTTGATAGTGCTCAAAACCCGTTAAGGAAAGCCCCGCCAATACGCCCACAATCGCCATGGCAATCACCAACTCCATGATGGTGAACCCATCGGAGACCGCGCTGTGCACTGCATTCAAGCTTGGCGCCATGGCTTACACACCCTTGGTCAAAGAGACATAAAACTTTTCGCAGCGAAAGCCCACTGCGCACCCACCGCCCGCGCCTGCACCGTCTGCAGGTGCACCACCAAGCTCAGGCTCTTTCCAGCGGTAAGAGATGGCCAGGCTCACCATGTTGGCACCCGGATTGCTGGTGGGCTGACGGGCGCACCCAGTCAACTCAAAGCTCATGAATCGAACCGAGTTGTTGAAATTGGTTTGCCAAATTTCCAGCATGTTGTGGCCCGCGCTTGTTTGCCCAGCCGCCTGAGGGTCCATGCTTTTCTGCGCTCGACCCGATGCATCCACCATGGCGCTGCAGTATGTCAAGAGACCCTGGCTCCATGTTTCAAAAGACGCCGTGCGCGCCAAATCCAAATCGCTGCCCGCCTGGGTGATCAAATTTGCATACTCTTTCACAGCCTTGGTCACTTGCAAACGTGAGTCGGCGCTGGCGGCCTGGCTGCTGGTCTGCACCTTCATGCGAACTGCCGACAACACGGCAAACGCCACCAAGCAGCTCACCAGGATGGCCTCCATCAAACCCACACCGCGCTCTGATCGTCTTTTGTCGAACATGGTTTAAGACCTCTCAAAGAAACGGATGGAGGGCTCCAACCGCGATTTGGATGTGCGGGTTTCGGTGGAGCAAAACTGTGTGGGCACCGCGGTGCAAACAGACTCAAGCCGTGTGGTGTTGGTTTGCCCCAGGTCTCGACTCACCACGCAGCTTCGCACCTGGTCGGTTCGGTCGGTGTAAAAATAAAACAGGCCACGCATCGGGATGTCTGTGTTGGCACGCTCCCCGGTTTGAATGTCCCCGCCGTCCATGGCCAAGGCAGAAGAGCACTTTTTGTAGCGAGGGATGCCCCACCACCGACGGGGCGCCACCGACAGGCCCCGCCCCAACAAGACCAAATCACCGCTCACCACCACATTGGCGTTGAGCATCACATCCTCAACAAACAAATTGCCCAGCACAATCACCAACTGCGCGGCGGGGTAGCGCAAATGGCGCCAGTACACGCCCTCTGTGCCGCGTGCGTCAATCACCACCACGGCGTTGTCTTGCGTGGATTGGGCGCCAGAGAACGGTTGATTACACGCCACGCGGTGTGCGGTTGTGTCCCAACTCAGGCATGCGTTGGCCGACGGGTTCAATGGGTTGTTCCAATGATCCCGCACCCACCTCGGCGTGCTTCCAGACTGATAATCCTGGTAGTTTCTCCAACGTGAGGCATGCAACAACGCACGCTCGGTTTTGCGGTATTTGTGAGTTTGGGTATTGAGCGCATTGCGATAGGCCTGCCGAACGCCCGAGGATGATAAAAAATTCTCCCACTGCTGGTTGGCCTGCTGCAGGGCATACAGGGCAAGGTTGGGCTCCTCTTCGGTGGGCACAATGTTGTTGGCAGCCGCCAAGCTGCTCTGCCATTGCGCGTGTGCACCCAACAGTTGTTGCCACAACCCTGGGCTTTCAGTTTCCAACACCACCTCGCAACCCACGGTGGGGTTGCGCTGCCCGGGTGAACTTTGGGCAATCGCCTTGTTGTTTTGAGCCAGGTTGTACTGGTTGATCAGATCGCTGAAGTTCACAGCCTCGGGGCTGTTGCCGTTGGGCACCGTGTCTTCGCAAAAGGCCAGGGTAGGCATCCGTCCCAATTCTTCCAGGGTGAGCCCCTGGCCCGACGAATACACCACCGACGCGCTTGCCGCTTGGCCATTTCGCTCATAATTGACCTGTGTCCGCGGTTGAGACCTCACATCCACGTAGTAATACACCACGCCCACTTTGCGCCAATCCTTTTCGTCCTCGCTCACATTGCCCGACTGGAATATGCGTTGCGCCGCGCGTTGCGCCCGCTCAATCGGCAGCATGGATCGCAAATCCTGCCCCACCCCGGCGCGACTCACCCGCTGCAACTCCCCCAAATCAAGCCCCAAAAAGTGCCTCAGCAAATCGTCGGGGCGATCGTGCAAAGCCCGCAAATAAGCGGTGTTGCTGTAGGGCGAGGCTTCTTGAAGCGGCTGTTGTTGAGCCGCAGTTTGTGTGAGCAAGGTGCCATCCAGCAAATCAGGACGGGTGTCACGGCCAGCGTTGGCGGGGTGATTCAAGTAAGCGTGGTTGAAACGCAGCGGACCAGCCACGCCACCCAAGCTTCCACCGGGCCCAGCGGGTGTAACACCCAACACACTCAGCTCCACCGCGCGCGTGTTGGCCACACCGCCAGCTGGAGCAGCCGCCCGATGCACCACGCTTTGCCCCACCTCCAGTGGTTTGTAGTAGGGCAAGGGCGGCATGTTGTGAGCCCCGATGAACAACAGATTTTCAGCAAACGACACACTGAGTTGGGTTTTAAATCCTTCGGTGAGCATCAGGGAGGAGCGGCTCCCGTTGATCACATTGCCAGTCACAGTCACCGGAGCCTTCCAGAGTTTGGACGGATCCAAAATCCGGTTTGGATTTGCATCCACTGCACCCGAATACACCTCTTTCATCAGGAAACCACCCACCTCTCGCAAATTCAGTGGTTTGAACTCATACGCATCGTCTTGACCACAGGTTTTGATGGACACCTCCACACCGCTGGTCCCTGTCACTGGCACTTCACGCATGGTGCACACCTGCGAGGACTCACCCGTGCATGTGGTGGACACAAAATTTTCAGATGGCAGCAATGCGCCATAGAGTTCTTGCCTTGCACAGGCGCCATCGCCTTGAACATTGCAACGGTGAAGTCCAACCACCCTGT
This sequence comes from Limnobacter sp., assembly GCA_036275655.1. Taxonomy (GTDB): domain Bacteria; phylum Pseudomonadota; class Gammaproteobacteria; order Burkholderiales; family Burkholderiaceae_B; genus Limnobacter. The sequence goes on from DASUDK010000106.1 coordinate 8,829, forward strand.
AATTCACTTTCCATCGGCTGGGCTCGGGTGCCAGGCATGCGTTTTCCCGGTGACTGATGGCGGCATACACCTCAATTTCGTCCCCATCGCGCTGGCGATCGGCGGGCATCACGATTCTAAAATTCATGGGCCTGGAATCGCCTGCAGGCCCTGTTTCTGCCGAGTTGCAAAACTGTGGACTAACAACCGGGAATGCAGTCAACATCTCGGACAGGCGCGCATGGTCCAGCGCATTGAAATACGCTTGCAGTTGTGCAACACCCTCGTTGGCATTCATTTGCGCCCGCGTGATGTCCCATCCGTCTTCTGCCACTTCTTTGCGCAAAGACAAGCTGCCGGTGCCAACCACCGACAAAAACACCACCAAACCCAAAATGCCGGACACAATCAAAAAAGATCCGATTCCACGCTGCCGGATTGGCCCGCGCTGCCTGCGCATCACACGTGACAAAAAACCGATATTGCGCATCACATCACCTCAAAAGACATGGCTTGCCAGGAAAGGTCACCAAGACCACGTCCTTGAACACCTGATCAGGGGAAACACTTGCCGCTGGCGCAGCACTCGATGACTCACGCCGGCGATCAAAGCTGTAATACACCATCATTGAATTGATGCCATTTTCACCAGGCCGACAATCCACGCCCTCCCGCCCCAATTGGTTGACTGGTGGGCTGCACCGCATCGGTGGCGCCCCGGCCAGAAGGTCCGGAAAGCTGGCATTGTTCACACCACACAGCATGAAGGCCGTGAGCGGAAGCACACGCTCATTGTTCAATTGAATCCAGGAGGTGTTGCGCAGACCCGCTGGGGTTTGTTTGAAAGGCGCATCGCAGAGGTTTTTCAAGATGCCGTGAATGACAGACCCATCGGGCTCTGCACTCTGGGCGCTGGTCTGCTGCACGCTTGCAAAATCGTTGAGATCGTTTTGTGCCTGGAAGTATTCGAAACTCTGCCCACGCCCCCGATACATCACAAAACGATTGACCTGCCTGTTCTGCCCCAACAAATCCCCAGCCGATGAGGATGCCACGCAATACCGTTGGGCCAGGTTTTGGGTGGATGGCGTTTGTGCATTCACAGGCACACACACATTGTCGGCGTTGTAGGCACACACATACAGGGATGCCGGTCTGTTTTCAAGCACTGACCCCGCATTGGATTGAGACAAATCCAGCCGCACCACGTCCATCAAAGCATGGATGGAGACGAGGTTGTTTTCATCAATCCGGTGGGCATTGCTAGACACAAACATCGGAAGCGTTTTGACCATCAAACCGACCGAGAGGAAGACCAAGGCCAATCCCACGGCCAACTCCACCAAGGTGAATCCGCGAGAGCGATTGGCGACGTGCGCATGCTTCATGTTCTTCATTCCCCGGTGAGAATCAACACGCCAGACTGCTCAACCCTGAATCGCCAGTGGCCAGCGGCCACAGCACGTGGATTGAACAAATGCATGTGGGTCGATTGGTCATGACGCGCAAACTCAAGCGCTGTTGAATCATTGGTTTTCAAGAAGCCGCTGCCTGCCAAAAATACAAAAGCGTCCCGAGTCCCGACCTGACAGCTGTCGGCAGACAAATTGCGCAGCACTCCACCGATTTGGTAGTCCAAATCAGAAAACTGGACCGCCTGCCGTTCCACACCCGCCCCGGTCCCCCCGTTGCCTGTTGCCTGGCAGCTCACGTTTTTGGCCCGTTTCAAGGTGTAAAAGTATTCCAAAGACATTTTGCAACCTCGCTCGCGTGCTGAATCATCACGAACCCTCGACAGCACGACACAGGTGTTCGTGTTCGTTTTCATGGCGTGAGTTCTGGCTGCGTTAAAAATTGCGTGCACCTCCTCCGCCTGCGCGGCAAGCCCGGAGCTGCCGAAGCTTGTTCGCACACCACTGAGATACATCGCCAGCGTCACGGCCACAATGCCCAGCACAATGGTCAACTCGAGCAAGCTGATGCCCCTGGCGCGTGTCCTGAAGCCTTTGAAAATAATATTTGGCATGATTTGGCACAGATCCATCAATGATTGGATTATTCGGTGCCAAGCGTGCGCAGGACATTACCCACTTCGACCAACCCGAAGCGGTTACCCATGAAGAACGATACCGGAGTGATTAACCCTTTGAATACAAAGGAGGCGCCAACTTCTGGATCAAGCGATCACAGACAAAAGCATGAAGAATTGCAAAATGGTGATCATCCAGCGCGGAGAATGACAAACCCAGCACTTTTTCGCCAGATGAGTCGGTCAGTGACATGAGCTTGGCTGGCAGCTCGAGCACATACTTGTGGTCCAGCAAATTCAATTGAAACGCGATTTGGATCGACTGGTTCAACACAAACCCGGTCGATGCACTGGTCCTAAACTCCACCCCACCGGTGGACAGATTGCTGATCAAACCATACGTGAGTTGATCACCAATTTTGAGTGTGGCGGGCAAATCACATGCGACGCGACGGGAGCTGCGTATCAGCTTTGTTTCGAGTTGTTGCTCTTGGGGCCAAGAAATGACCAGCATTGGATAAGGCGACAGCAGCACCTTTTCAATCATGGCCGAGAACCTGTAAACCGACATGCCGTAAAAAGAGCGAAACTCCCAGACTTGCCCCTCTTTGACGAACACAAATTGACCATCCCGAAGCGGATGGGTGACCACCAAGGCATCGCGGCCATGCGCGCCAATCAACTTCACATGAAAATGCTCTGGGCTGCCTGGCAGGCTCATCTTGATGCTGTAGCCAGTCTCCGAAGGCTCGTCATGCGCAGCGGTTTTGGTCACCGAGGTGCGGAACTGGGCTTCGGGTTTTACCAGCCCTTGCGGGAGCTTGGACAAAGCCGATGCGGTGGCCCAACGGGGATTGTGATACAGGCCCTTGCCGGAGAGGTCATCCAATTGCTTGGCATTGGCAATGGTTTGCCCTGCAGCCAGCAGCAACACCCCTTGGCTGTCATAAATCGAAAAGGGCAACGGTTTGCCCAACTCGATCTCGCCCTTGGCCAGCGGGGATAACTCTTTTGGATTGTCCACACCACCTCACCACGAAGGCCCGTTCATTGGATTCAGGGCGTTTCGAATTCCTTGTCTTTTTTGACAGGCTTGACCAGGTCTTCACGGGTCAAACCCAACCACATCAGCAGGGGGCTGGCCACCAGCACCGAGGAGTAGATGCCAAACAGAATACCAATCGTCAGGGCCAAAGCAAAGCCATGCAAAGTGGGACCACCAAAAAACAACATCGAACACACCATGATCTGGGTGGAGCCGTGGGTGATGATGGTTCGGGAGATGGTTCGCGTGATGGCGTTGTCGATGGTTTCTGACACTGACATTTTTCGAACGCGTTTGAACGTTTCACGAATTCGGTCAAACACCACCACCGACTCGTTGACCGAGTAGCCCAACACGGCCAACACGGCGGCCAACACCGCGAGGGAAAACTCCCACTGAAAAAAAGCAAAAAACCCAAGAATGATTACCACGTCATGGAGGTTGGCGATGATGGCCGAAACGGCAAACTTCCACTCAAATCGCAACGCAAGATAAATCATGATGCCGCCAATCACAATGATCAGGGCAATCAGACCGTTCTCGGCCAACTCACGGCCCACCTGCGGCCCCACAAATTCGACGCGCATGAGCTGCACACCGGGTCCGCCCATGGCCAACACATCGTCGGTCATCGCCTGTTGGTTGAGCTTGCCCTCGCTGCCCAAGGTTCCACTCTGCAAATCTTTCACCGCCAAACGAATGAGCACATCCTTGGAAGTGCCAAAGTTTTGCACCTGGGGCTCTGCAATGCCTTTGGTTTGAAGGGCGCCGCGGATTTTTTCCAAATCTGCTGTCTCGGTGTAACGGGCTTCCACCAACACGCCACCCGTGAACTCCACGCTGAAATTCAGGCCTTTGGAATACAGAAAAAATACCGCTGCCAAAAACGTGGCAAATGAGATCACGTTAAAAATCTTGGCATGCCGCATGAACGGGATATCTTTTTTAATTCGGAACAGTTCCATGTCTTACTCAGTCAAGTGTTCTTGCGGTTGGCTCAGGATTTTTTGGCCGCAGCCACGTCAGCATCGGGGCGCCAAATTTGGCCAATGCTCACGGTGTCCAATTTCTTCTTGCGGCCGTACCACAAGTTGACCACGGCACGAGACACCACCACCGCGCTAAAAATCGAGGTAAGAATGCCCAAACAATGCACCACGGCGAACCCGCGCACAGGGCCAGATCCAAAAATCAACAAAGCCAAACCCGCAATCAGCGTGGTGATGTTGGAGTCCAAAATTGTTGCCCAAGCGCGGTCATAGCCGGTGGCAATGGCCTGCTGTGGATTGACGCCCTCGCGGAGTTCTTCACGAATCCGCTCGTTGATCAACACGTTTGCATCAATGGCCATGCCCAGGGTGAGTGCGACCGCCGCCAAACCGGGCAAGGTGAGCGTGGCCTGCAACACAGACAACAAGGCAAACAGCAGCAGCACGTTCACACCGAGCGCAAACACAGAAAACACACCAAACAGCAGGTAATAAATCATCATGAACACACCCAGGGCGATGAAGCCATACAGGGTGGAATTGATGCCCTTGCTGATGTTGTCGGCCCCCAGGCTTGGGCCAATGGTGCGCTCTTCAATGATGTCCATGGGAGCAGCCAGTGAGCCCGCGCGCAACAACAAAGCCAGGTCGGCGGCTTCGGCGGTGTTCATGCTGCCAGAAATCTGCACACGCCCACCCCCAATCTCACTGCGAATCACAGGGGCGGTGATCACCTCGCCCTTGCCTTTTTCGATCAACAAAATGGCCATGCGTTTGCCAATGTTCTCGGCCGTGATGTTGCGGAAAATCCGCGCGCCCTGGCTGTCCAACGTGAGGTGCACCGCAGGCTCTTGGGTTTGGTTGTCGAAACCGGCCTGGGCATCGGTGAGGTTGTCCCCCGTCAGAATCACTTCAGGCTTGAGCAACAAATCGCGACCACCGCGCTCTGTAAAACGCTCCAAGCCGAAAGGCACCACGCCGTTGTTCAGCGCAGAGGAAGCCTCGGGACTGTCATCCACCAATCGGACTTCCAGCGTGGCGGTGCGCCCCAAAATGTCTTTGGCTTTGGCGGTGTCTTGCACACCGGGCAATTGCACCACAATGCGGTCAGCCCCCTGGCGCTGAATCACCGGCTCGGCCACACCCAACTCGTTGATCCGGTTGTGCAGGGTGGTGATGTTTTGGCGCAAGGCGTACTCGCGGGCCTGCTGCGCCACCGTGTCCGAAAGCGATGCATTGAGGGTGAACTGCGTGTCATTTTCCGGAACCCTCAAGACCAGGTCAGGCGAGTTTTTCGCAATCAAGGCCTGCGCTTTGGCTCGGGTTTGCTCGTCACGGAAGGTCATGGCAAAGCCACCCGCACTGCGGTTTGCGCTGGCGTAACGGATGTCTTCCTCACGCAGGGTTTGCTTGGCGTCGGTCAGCAAAGCGTCTTTGCGCTTTTCAAGGGCCGCGTCCATGTCCACTTGCAGCAAAAAGTGCACCCCACCACGCAAGTCCAGGCCCAGGTACATCGGCAAGGCATTGATGCCAGTCAACCAGTCTGGGGATTTGGAGAGCAAATTCAGCGCCACAATGTAGTCGGGCTCTGCCTCATTGGGGTTGAGGCGTTGCTGAATAACGTCTCGGGCTTTGAGTTGTTCCTCTGGGCTATTGAAACGCAGCTTGATGGTGCCGCCGCCCAGGGTTTGTTCGTAAAACACCCCGTCTGGCGCAACGCCTTGGTCACCCAACACGCCAGCGAGCTGGTCGGCCAAATCGGGGGTGATCTTCAGCGTGGACTTGCCACTGGACACCTGCACCGCGGGCGCTTCGCCGTAAAAATTGGGCAAGGTGTACAACACGCCCAACACGAGGGTGAGGGCAACCAGCAGGTACTTCCAGAGGGGGTATCGGTTCATGACGAAAATTAACGGATGTCTTTCAGGGTGCCACGGGGCAACAGGCTTTGCACTGCGGCGCGTTGCACCACGACTTCAACAGGCTTGTCGGCCAAATCTGCGACTTCGAGCGTGATGTACGATTCGTTGATTTTGCTGATTCGGCCCAGCAAACCACCCGAAGAAATCACCTCATCGCCTTTTTGCAGCGCTTCCACCATGGCCTTGTGTTCTTTCTGGCGCTTCATTTGGGGACGAATCGCCAAAAAATAAAGCACACCAAACATCAAAATCAGCGGCAAAAAGCTCAACAGGCCGCTTTCAGCGCCGCCGGCTGCGGATTGCGCAAACGCGGTAGAAATCACAGTCATCTCCTTAAAGTTGTGATGGGTTCGCGCCGAGTATACAACGCCTGACCCAGCAAATTCAGACCATGGGGCTTGACTTGGGTTCCACTTCCCGTTTCACTTGACGGCTGTGGGAATACAAACAATGGGTCATGACCATGTCAGCAAAAATAGAACAAGCAACCCTGGGTGGGGGCTGCTTTTGGTGTCTGGAGGCGGTTTATTCGCAACTCAAAGGCATCTCCAAGTGCGAATCGGGCTACAGCGGGGGGCATGACCCAGCACCCAACTACGACAAAGTGTGCTCCGGCCGAAGTGGCCACGCCGAGGTGGTTCGGCTCGAGTTTGATCCAGAGGTCATCAGCTACCGCAAAATTTTGGCGGTGTTTTTTGCAATCCACGACCCCACCACCCTCAATCGCCAGGGCAACGACATTGGGCCTCAGTACCGGTCGGTGATTTATTTCCACAATCCCGAACAACACGAAACCGCCCGCGCGCTCATCGACGACCTGGAAGGCCGAAAAATTTACAGGGACAAAGTGGTGACCGAACTTGCACCACTCATCAATTACTTCCCGGCCGAAAAATATCACCAGGAATATTTTGAGAACAACCCCATGCAGCCTTACTGCGCCTATGTGGTTGCCCCAAAAGTTGAGAAAGCCGAAGATCTTTTTGGGGACCTGTTCAAACGCAAATGAGGCGACTTAGCCGGTTGCGTGCGTTTGCCAACGGGCGACCCATTGGTTCAGGGCCCAGGCCGCCATCTGCATGCCCATGGTGGCGGTGACTGAGACAATTGACCCATAACCTGCGCAATTGAGCCCAGCCTGGGCAGCACAGCTGTCTGTGCGGGTGATTTGCTCAGGTGAAAAAAACACCTGCACCTTCATGCGTTTGTCTTTGGGGAAAGCGTGCTGCCTGCGCAACTGGTAGCGCAACTTGGCCAACAGGGGGTCGTTGATGCAATCTCGCAAATCCGCAGGCTGCACCAACCAGGGCTGGCGTTTGCCCCCCGCACTGCCCGCCACCAGCAGTGGCAGCTTCAGGGTTCGACTCAGCACACACAGGGCGATTTTTGCCTGGGCATTGTCACAACAGTCCAGCACCATGGGCGCTGCGGCCTCGCCATGCCGCAGCTCATCCAACAGCGATTTGGCATTGCCAGACTCTAAAAATGTGTCGCGCAAGGTGAGCTGGCAATTGGGTGCATACTCTCCAATCCAGTCGGCCAGCGCGCGAATTTTTTCTTGCCCCAAGGTGGTATCCCGGGCTTGAATTTGACGATTGATGTTGCTTTCGGCCACATGATCCATGTCCACCAGGGTGATGCGCCCCACACCGCTGCGGGCAAGGGCCTCCGCAGCCCAAGACCCGACGCCACCCACGCCCACCACCATGGCGCAGGCATGCTGCTGCAAATAATCTCGAAAACCGTCGCCATACAGGCGATCAACCCCGCCGAAACGGCGAGACCAATCGGCTTGATGCGTCGGGCTGCCCACGGTCAACGCGCCTCCAGGTCGATGATGCGAACAGCCACTTCACGCGTGTCATCGCCACGCATCACCAGCAGCTGCACCGTGCCCCCCACACCCACGGCTTCCAGGGCCTTGGAAAGCTGCAGCACGTTGGCCACTGGCTTGCGATCCACGGCGATGATGATGTCGCCCACCACGCCCGCCTGCAAATCAAAGGGCTGCAGACCGGCTTGCTCAGCCGGGGAGCCAGGCTCAACACCCATCACAGCCACACCACGAATCCCCAGGCGACGTGCCATGGCCTCATCGGCCACGGCAATCCCGATGCCTGGACGCGGCAGGGTGCCACGTTCAATCAGTTGGGGCACAATGCGGTTGACCAAATCCACTGGAATGGCAAAACCCACCCCGGCCGAGCTGCCGCTCTGAGACAAAATCGCGGTATTCACGCCTATCAGTCGGCCGGCGGAATCCAACAAAGGTCCGCCCGAATTGCCGGGGTTGATTGCCGCGTCGGTTTGAATCACATCCGGAATTTCTCGCCCGTTGCTCACCGGCAAAGTGCGCTCCAACGCGCTCACAATGCCGGTGGTGAGGGTTTTGGACAGACCAAATGGATTGCCAATTGCAAACACAGACTGCCCCACTTTCAAATCGCTGGATGTGCCCACAGGGATTGGACGCAGGTTGGCTGGTGCGCTCACCAAGCGCACCACTGCCAAATCATAGGAGGGCGCAATGCCCACCAAACGTGCCGGCAACGGCTCAGAATCATCCAGCTGCACACGGATGCGATTGGCGCCTTGAACCACATGGGCGTTGGTCACAATGTGCCCTTGCTCATCCCACACAAAACCAGACCCGGTGCCCTCGGCGATGCGCCTAAAAAAGAGCTGTCCTTGAACACTTTCGGTGAAAATATACGCCACCGAGCCCTTCGATATTTCGAACAATTCCACCACACTTTTTTCAGAGGTCGACAGATCGCCACGGGGCTGAACCACCCGTGGCGTGGCGTCTGTGGTGGCACTTGAAAACCAATTGCTGAAGCTGGACTGGTTATAAAGCACATACAAAAGCGCCACAAACAGCACCAGGGCCAGCAATGCAGTGGCCGATGCCCCGTGTTGATAGGTTTTGTTTTTCACGATCAAGTAGCCGGTTTGGGTTGAAAACAAAAAAGCTGGTGCACTTCCGACGAGGCCACCGCCCCCAAGCTCAACGCAAGAGGTCGATGCCCGGTTGGCAAGCCTTTGGGCTTGCGCAGCCGGATGCGCGTGTCCAGCAAAGTGTGCGGGTCCACCTCGGGAACAAACCATGTGGCGCGGTGCTCGGTGCGGCCTGGGTCTTCGCAAAGCCCCTCCACCAGCACCGGCACATCCGAACTGAACAGCAAGCCAATGCCTAACTCGGTATTAATCAGCACACGCCCTTGTTCGTCTTGGTACAAACCGGTGGGCCAACACAGCAGGCCTGTGTGCGTCCAGAGCATTAGCCCCTCCCCTGGCACGTGGTGCAAGTGGTAAACCCAGGGCGTGTACTCCAAATCCACATAAGCCTTTTGAGGCCCATTTTGGAAGTAATACCGACCATCTTTTTCGCAGGCGTAATTTCTGGCAATAAAGTTGAGGATCCGCGTGTTGCTGATGGTCAGCCCAGCAGGCACAGGGCCCGTGAGCAGCCACTGGCCTTGCATGGTCAGCTTCAGCCACCCGGCAATCGAAGGCACATTGGGCCAACGGGCCAAGGCTTGTTCAACCAAATCATCCATGTGCGCCCCGGTCTGTGCCATTAAAAAAGTGTTGACACTGTTTGGGCAGCCAGTCCAACTCCGGCTTTAGACCGTGACCTTGCGCAAACCCCACATGCCCGCCATGCGGCGTAAACAGACAACGCACAGATGAAGAAACCTCCACCTGCGACGGCAAATGCTGCCCCCCCATGAATGGGTCGTTCTTGGCATGAATCATCAAGGTGGGCACAGCAATCTGCCTGAGCAGGGGCTTGGCCGAGCAGCTTTTGTAATAGTGCTCTGCATCCTTAAACCCATGCCATGGGGCAGTTACCCGGTTGTCAAAATCGAAAAAATTTTTACAAGCGGCAATGGCCTGTGCATCACCCAACCCTGGAAAGCGCCGCACCTTGTCCAATGACTTTGGGATGAGTGTGGACAAGAACATGCGGGTGTAGACCAGATTAAAGCCCCTGGCCAGCGAGTGAGCGCCTGCCAACAAATCCACTGGCGCACTCACTGACACCGCTGAATCAACGATGCGACAGGCTTGTTCACCCTGCTCGCCCAGCCACTTGAGCAGCACATTGCCCCCCAGGGACACCCCGGTGACATGCATGCGTTGCACCGTCGGAAGGGCGCTGCGCAATCGGCGCAAAATCCAGTCCATTTCTGGAGAATCACCCGAGTGGTAGGCGCGTGGCAGTCGGTTGTTTTCGCCAGAACAGCCCCGAAAATGAACCACCACCCCCAAGGCACCGGACTGGCGTGCCTTGTTCATGATGGCCAAACTGTAGTGGCTGCGTGAACACCCTTCCAAGCCATGGAAAAGCACCCAAAGCTGGGCATGGGCATTGAAAGCGTCGGGAGGCTCGGTGAAATCCAGGTCGATGAAATCCCCATCGGGCGTGTCCCAGCGAACACGGTGGTAATGCAAGGAGGGCTTGCTGGCCCAGCGGGCAGAAACGATGGTTTGAGAATGCCCGTCGGGCAACCACCAAGGAGGACGGTAAGCCATTGCTGCCTGGCCTGCGGGTCAATGCAGCGTGGGCTGCGGGTCAAAATCGGACAAGTCGTCTTCGGCCAGTTCTTCCACATCCATGGCTGGGCTGGCATGGTGCATCACGATTTTCCAGCCGCTGGGCCCTTTGTGAAACACATTGGTCGCATTGACCTGAACCACATGCGGCTCGCCGCGCGACGAACTCATCATCACCTGTTCAACAATGTTGTGCACAGCCACCATCACGCCCTCCACCCGGTGCACAGGCACCACGCGGATTTGCAGCGCCCCTGCAGACAAAATCTCTTTCCAGGAATCCCGCACATCGTGGTAGCCCTCCACCCGAGGCCCACCCGGATGAATACACACCACGTGCTCGTCGTCTGCCCACAAGTCCATCAGCGCCTCCAAATCGGCGGCCTCCAGGGCCTCGTAGAACGCCTGCTCAATGTCTTGGGGCGAGGTGTGAATAACCTTGGACATCCTGATCCCTTATTGAAAAACAACGGTCTTGTTGCCGTTGAGCACCACCCGATGCTCGCAGTGCCATTTTACGGCACGCGCCAGCACCATGCACTCCGTGTCGCGCCCGCGAGCGGTCAATTCTTCTGGTGTGAGGGAGTGATCCACACGCGCCACATCCTGCTCAATGATGGGCCCCTCATCCAAATCGGACGTCACATAATGTGCTGTTGCACCAATCAGCTTCACCCCACGGTCGAAAGCCTGTTGGTAAGGCTTTGCACCCTTGAAGCTCGGCAAAAAACTGTGGTGAATATTAATCACTCGGCCCAACAATTCTTTGCACAAGGTGGGCGACAAAATTTGCATGTAGCGGGCCAACACCACCAAGTCGATGCGCTCCCGGTCGATGATTTGACGAATTTGCGTCTCTTGTTTGTCTTTGGTGTCTGCGGCCACGGGCAAATGGTAAAACGGCACGCCGTACGAGGCCGCCAGCAAAGCAAAGTCTTGGTGATTGCTCACAATGGCCGGGATTTCGCAGGGGAGTTGACCGCTTTTCCAGCGGAACAACAAATCGTTCAAACAATGGCCAAATTTGGACACCATCAACAGCACCCGCGGCTTGACCCGCGCATCAAAAAACTGATAGCGCATGGCAAATGGCTGCGCAACGGCTTGGAACGAAGTCTGCAGATCCTTTTCGGTGAGGATGCTGTTGGCGGGCAAGGCGAAATGCACCCGCAAAAAAAACAAATTGGTGGATTCGTCACCAAACTGCGCGGAGTCCAGGATATTGCATTGCTGGTCAAACAAAAACTTGCTGACGTTGTACACAATGCCCGTGGTGTCCGGGCAAGAAATGGTCAAGATGTAATCACGCATGGTGGCAGACCAGGAGCCTTTGCAAATGGGTTGTTAAAGCAGATCATACCCCGCCAGGGGTGCTCACCAATTGCTTGATGACCATTTCCGGGGGCAGCTTGTTCAAGCAATCGGTGTGGCCCAAGGGGCAATCGCGCTGGTAGCAGGGGCTGCACGGCAGGCCCAGGTAATACACTTTTGCCGAGGCATGCAAGGGGGGCGTGTGCAGTGGGCTGCTGGAGCCAAACACAGCGTGCACTTGAACCCCCAATGCAGCAGCCACGTGCATCAGCCCGGAATCGTTGGTGAGCAGTTGACTGGCCCCAGACATCAAGGCGATGGCCTGCGCCAGGCTGGTTTGCCCAGCCAGCTGCATCACACGGCTGTGCTGGTCCAAAGGCAAAAGGGCAAGGATTTGGGCGCAAAAATCCCGATCTTTGGGACCGCCGAACAACACCACTTGGCGGCTGGGGTGTGTGAGCAAAAAGTGCTCTGCCACTGCCGCAAAATGTGCCGCTGGCCAACGCTTGGCCGGCCCAAACTCTGCGCCAGGTGCCAACCCCAAAAAGCCTGGCTGCAAGCCAAACTCGTTGCAAGCCTGGCGCAACAAACCCGGCTCAACATGCAGGATTGGGTTCTCAAGCGCGGAGGCCTCAAAACCACCCAGGCGACCGTACCATTGCACCATCGGTGGCTTGTTGCTTTTGGAGGGCTTGGGCAACGGCGTGGTGAGCAAAAATTGGCGAAGCTCGCCGTCGTAACCGATGCGTTCTGGAATGCCTGCAAATTTGGGCACCAAGGCAGACTTGAATGAATTGGGCAGCACAATCGCCCGGTCAAACCCATGCGCGCGGAGCGCCTGCCCAACTCGCCTACGCAAGCCCCACTGCAGCTTGCCGTGCGCAAACGGCTCGACCTGCACAGCACGCACGTGGGGGGTGAACTGATAAACAGGGGCCGTGGCGTGGGGTGCCAACACGTGGATGCTGCAGGGCTGCGCCGGGCGCAATGCGGCCTGCTCTTTTTGAATGGCCTGCACCAAGGACAGGCTCATCACCGCATCACCGATCCAGTTGGGCGCGACGAGCAGAATCTTCATGCGCCCTCTTGCACCAACATCAATGCGCGTGGACTTTGGCGCCCGGCTTGAGCTTGTACACGGTCCCGCAATAAGGGCACGCCGCTTTGCCAGTCTTGGTCACATCCAGAAACACCTTGGGATGGTGATTCCAAACTGGCATGGCCGGATTTGGGCAAAATGCGGGCAACTGATCGCCATCCAGTTCAACGGTTTCAACTTTTGTTTGCTTGTCGGTGATCATGTTCAAACCCGGGTCAGCCAATGTTCATATTTTTCATTGCGGCCATACACCACATCAAAGTAGCGCTTTTGCAGCTCTTCCGTGATCGGGCCACGGGTGCCCGCGCCAATTGTGCGATTGTCCAATTCACGCACTGGCGTTACTTCAGCCGCCGTGCCCGTGAAAAACGCCTCGTCTGCAATGTACACATCGTCGCGAGTCAATCGTTTGGATTTCACTTCCAGACCCATGTCACGCGCCAGGGTGATGATGGTCGAGCGGGTGATGCCAACCAAGGCAGAAGCGATTTCGGGCTCGTAAATGCAGCCGTCTTTCACAATGAACAGGTTTTCACCAGCCCCCTCGGCCACGAAACCATCCACATCCAGCAGCAAGGCTTCGTCGTAGCCATCTTGGGTGGCTTCCATGTTGGCCAGGATTGAGTTGGCGTAGGTTGCAGCAAACTTGGCACGTGCCATGGTCACGTTGACATGGTGACGGGCATAAGAGGATGTTTTGACGCGAATGCCCTTTTGCAGCCCATCTTCACCGAGGTAAGCCCCCCACGGCCAGGCGGCAATCGCCACGTGGGTGGCTGCGCCTTTGGGCGACACACCCATTTTTTCTGAGCCGTAGAAAGCGATTGGGCGAAGGTAGCAAGAATCCAACTTGTTGGCACGCACCACCTCGCAACAGGCTTCCATCACCTGCTCACGGGTGAACGGCATGGCCATGCGGTAAATGTGGGCGGAGTTGAACAGGCGGTCTGTGTGCTCTTTGAGGCGGAAGATCGCAGGGCCTTTGTCGGTCTTGTAAGCGCGCTCGCCTTCAAACACCGACAGGCCGTAATGCAGGCTGTGCGTGAGCACATGAATTTGGGCTTCTCGCCACGGCACCAGTTTGCCGTTGAACCAAATGAAGCCATCGCGATCGGCCATAGACATGCTGAATTCTCCGAAATTCCAGGATTTACCAAATCGGCATATTCTACAACCCAACACCCATGGAAGTGGGGTTGCCACCGTTGACTCGGTGAAGAATGAACCACTATAGTGAAGACATACCCAATAATAATGACAAACAAGAAGCCGTATGAAGCAATGCTTGGAGACAATTCAACCGCGCTGGACCCGGCGCAAGCAAGAGCGCCCTCAAGAACTGTTGGAGGCAGCACTCACGATTTTCAGCGAGAAGGGGTTCACCGCCGCCCGTCTTGAAGATGTGGCCAAAAGCGCTGGCGTGAGCAAAGGGACCGTTTACCTGTACTACTCCAACAAGGAGGAGTTGCTCAAGGCGGTGGTCAAAGAGCACGTGTCCCCCATTGTCGAAGAGGCCAAACGCCTGCAAGAGCCAGGCAAAAGCTCGGCCACACTCATTCGTGAGGCCATCCACCTGTGGTGGCTGAAATATGGCTCCACCAAGCTGAGCGCCATCACCAAAATTGTGCTCTCGGAAGCCAATGCGTTCCCCGACCTTGCCCGCTTTTTCTATGACGAGGTGGTCAAGCCTTGGTGGGATTACCTCGAATCCATCCTCAAACGCGGTGTGGCACGTGGTGAATTTACTGACATCGACACCGAATACGCCGCCAAAGTGTTGTGCGCCCCGCTGGTTACGCTGGGCATTTGGAAACGAACGATGGACGTGTGCTGCGGGCTGGAAACCAACCCGCTGCGCTACATCGAGGCGCACATTCAGATGGTGCTCAATGGCTTGACCTGCCCGCAACACCAAGCCAGCTAATCCGCCCACCGAGGTGCAACGGCAAGCCCGAAATTTGCTAAAATGGTGAGTTATCTCAAGGGCTTTGCCCCAACCTTCTTTGCTTGAGCGCACTCACATGGACTTCGAAAAAGCCCGCTTCAACATGATTGAACAGCAAATTCGCCCCTGGAACGTTTTGAACCAGCCTGTGCTGGATCTGCTGGGTGTGGTCAAACGCGAGCGCTTTGTGCCCGCGGAGCTGCAAAAGCTGGCCTTCACCGATTGCGATTTGCCCATCCGGATCAACGGCCAAGACACCGGCGAGACCATGCTGAGCCCAAAAATGGAGGCACGCATGTTGCAAGACCTTGAGCTGACCGCCCAGGACAAGGTGCTGGAAATTGGCACAGGCACCGCTTACATGGCCACGTTGATGGCACAGCAGGCGGCCCACGTCACCACGGTCGAGATCCACCCTGGGATCGCCGATCTTGCACGCACCAACCTCAAAAAAGAAGGCGTGACCCGCATCAAGGTTGTAGAAGGCTGCGGCTTTGCCCTGGCCCCCACCTTGGGCCAATTCGATGCCATCGTGGTCAGTGGTGCCAGCCCAGTGATGCCAAACAGCCTGCTGGATGCCCTCAAACCTGGCGGACGCCTGGTGGCCATCATCGGCAGCGCACCCGTGATGCAAGTGGTGTTGGCACGCAAATCGCGGGATGGGCAGGCCATATCAACACCGTTGTTTGAGACCTTGACGAAAACCCTACAAAACGCGCCCAAAGCCAGCGCTTTTGTGTTTTAACGCTGCATCAACGCCATGACACCCGGGATTGTTCAACTGTCGGCCACAGAACTGGCGCGGTGGGTGAACACCCCCGAGGGCGATGCCCCGTTTCTGCTCGATGTGCGCGAAGCTTGGGAATTCGAACTTGCCCACATTGAGGGAAGCAAGCACCTGCCCATGGGCCAAATCCCAAACGCGCTCGAACACATCCCAAGCGGGCAAGCCGTGGTGTGCATTTGTCACCATGGGATTCGCAGTCAACAGGTCGCGCTATTCTTAAAAAGCCGCGGCTTTGGTGATCTATACAACCTGCGTGGCGGCATAGACGCTTGGTCACGCGAGGTTGATCCAAGCTGCCCGACCTACTGACCCTGCGGAGAATGCTTTGTTGAATCGCCGCCTCTGCCCCGCCATCGCACTGCTCTGCCTAGCCGGCGGCTTTTTTGCTGGGCCAGGCTCACCTTCCGCCCAAGCTGCCTCCCCCCACCCCGGTGCCATGGGTCTTGTGGAGGCATACCGGCTGGCTGAGCAACAGGATGCAAAACACCAGGCTGCCAAAGCGCAACGGATGGCAGACCAAACGGCGCCTGCACTGGGCAGAGCGGCGTTGCTTCCCCAACTGTCGGCCAGCGCCAAGGTGGAACGCCAAGACAACACTTACGAGTCGTTTGGCCAACAAATTCAGGCTCAACGCAACCCAGGCACGTACGCACTGGTTTTGAATCAAGCCCTGTTCCGCCCTCAAGCCTGGGCCACCTACAAGCAGAGCCAATTGCTGGCAGAGCAAGGGGAGTTGCGTTTTCAAAGCGCCACACAGCAATTGGTGCTCCGAGTCAGTGAAGCCTACTTTGCCGTGCTGGCCGCACAGGATGACCTGCACAATCTCACTGTCCAACAAAACGCGGTTCAAGAACAATTGGTGTTTGCCAAAAAGAACTTCGAGATTGGCAACGCCACCATCACCGACCAACAAGAAGCGCAAGCCCGGTTCGACCTGATTGCCTCACAAACCCTGGCCGCCCAAAACGCGCTGGCGGTGGCCCGCCTGGGTCTTCAAACCCTGATTGGCCGCCCGGTTGGCGACCTGCAAAGCCTTGCTGCAAACTTTGAACCGGCCACACCCACCCCATCCGACGCGCAGGCTTGGGCCCACATGGCAAGGCAACAGGCACTCGAGGTGCAGCAAGCCCAAGTCGGGCTCGAAATTGCGCGTCGCGAGCTCGACAAATCCCGCCATGGGCATTTGCCCACGCTGGATTTCACCGCGCAGCGGGTGGAAACAGAACAACAGGTGTTTGACGCTGCAACCGGCCGCCCCTTTGACATCGGTGTGAACAACACCACCTTGGGCTTGTTGCTCAACCTGCCCATTTTTAGCGGCGGAGCCACCCACGCGGTGGTGAAGCAACAAGCCGCGCTGCTGGACAAAACCCGCAGCGACCTCGACTTTGCGCAGCGCATTGCCGAGCAACATGCACAGTCCGCCTTTCTTAACCTGAGTACAAGCATTGCGCAAGTGAACGCATTGCGCACCGCACAGCAGTCCAGCGCATTGGCGCTCCAAGCCAATCGCACGGGTTATGACGTGGGTGTGCGCTCCAACATTGATTTGCTCAATGCGCAGCAACAGTTGTCTGCCATCGAGCGAGACCTGGCTCAAGCCAAATACCGCAGCTTACTTGCCATGCTTCAATTGCAGGCCACCGTGGGTCAGCTCGGGCCAGATCAGTTGCAAACCATCAGCGGCTTGACATCCGTTCGTTGAGCGCATCAAAACTGCGCTGCGTGGCCCCTCGGTGGCTGCGTGCATATGCAAACGCCGCTTTTTTGCTGGCCTCCAGCTCAGCGTATTGTGACATGTAGGCCTCGCAGGCTTGCAAAACATGTTCAAAGCGGCGCGCTGCACCAGCGGCCAATGCATCTCGGGCGGCTTTGGCAAAATTAAACGTGTGAGGGCCCATCCACACCGGGCAGCCATAGGCACAGGCCTCAATCAGATTTTGCCCGCCAAGAGGCATCCACGAGCCACCCAGCAATGCCAAATCGGCAGCGCTGTAGTAAGCAGGCATTTCGCCCATCGAATCGCCCAGCACCAAGCGCGCTTGGCTCAAACCCTGCAAGGTGGACTGCCCCTGTGCATCAAACAACTGGCTGCGGCGCAAAGGGCGCGCAACACCCATCCGCGTTGCCGCTTGGGCCATGCCTTCAAACACCTCATCAAAACGCTGGGGGTGACGGGGCACAATCCACACACTGGCGTTGGGCATGCGTTTAAAAAACTGCGTCCGGTTCAGTGCATCCAGCAACAAGGCCTCTTCACCCTCGCGACTGCTTGCAAACAGCAACACCTGCTGCATGTCCATGGCAGTTCGCCACTGCTTGCCCAAGGTGGCCAACTCCGGGCGCAAGGGCACATCAAACTTCAAATTGCCACACACCGCATCGGGGGCCCGGCCCAAGGCGGTGAACACATCTGCATCAGCCTGGGTTTGCACAATCAAGGCTTCAAAACTTTGGATCACAGGCCGAGCAATTGCACCCAACTGACGCAAGCGTTTGCCCGTGGTGGGCGACACTCGCGCATTCAGCAGTGCTGTGCGCACGCCGCGGCGCGTTGCCTGCAAGAGCAGGTTGGGCCACAACTCGGTTTCCACCACCCACAGCGCGTCTGCTCCCAAGCGACGAATACAACGCCGAACCAGCCAGGGCAAATCGTAAGGCAAATATGAAAACTCAACGCCAGGCAAATCGGCATACACCTGCCGGCAAGTGGCCATGCCTGTGGGGGTGGTGCATGTGAACACCCATTGGTCCTTGGGGTAAACCTTGTGCCAGTGTTTCACCAACGGCGAAACCGCATGCGCCTCGCCTACCGACACCGCATGCACCCAAATTCGGCGAGCTGGCTTGGGCACCTGACGCAAATCGGGCACTGCCGCCAAAAACCGCATGCCCCAACCCTGGCGGTATTCTGGTTGGCGCACGGCGCGTTTGAGCAAATACAGCGCAAGCAGTGGCTGCATCAGCAACATCAAGAGGTTGTACAAAGGCAAGAAGAGAATCAAAGTTTGTTGCCCCTCAAGAGCCGAGACGATGCCTCAAAGACCTCGCCCACAGCGGGCATGCGATCCAGATCGCCCAAACTGATGGCATGTGGATTGAATCGGGGCGCAAACCGCCAAGCGGGTGTGGCAAAAAACAGCGCCACCATCGGCAAATAATGGGCAGCGGCCAAATGGGTGATGCCCGTGTCCACTCCCACCACCAAACCCGCATTGGATATTTGCTGGCTTAACTCACCCAAAGGCATGCGCGGCAACACCTGCACACGAGCGATGTTGGCCGCAATTGCCTGGGCCTGGGCATGCTCTGACTCACTGCCCCAAGGCAAACACACGGTGTACCCCAAATCAGAAAAGCGGTGGGCCAGTTCTCGCCAACGCACCACGGGCCATTTTTTTTCGTCCCGAGCGGTGGCGTGCAAAAACCAAATTTGCGCATCACGGGGTGCAGGCATCAGGGCCTTTTTGGGTGTGCTGCCATAGAACACGGGTGGGCCCTTTAAGGTGTAACGCAACAGCAAAGCGCTCAACTCACGCAGCCGCTCCACCGCATGCGCCTTGGGGTCCCAGCCCGCTTTGCGGGAATAGAACAAGGTGGCCAACCCCTCTTTGGCATAACCAAGCCCAGGCCCCATGCGGGGCCCTTTGGCCGCACAGGCAAGCACTGCACTTTTTAACAAGCCCTGCAAATCAATCACTGCATCATAAGGTTGCGCGCTTAAACGTGTCTTTAAGGCGCGCCACTGTTGATAGGTGTAACGCACCCCCCGCTTGCGCCAAGTGCGCAAATTCACGGGCACCACCGAATGCACATGGGCATTGGCCCGCACCAGGTCGGCAAAGGGTTCCTCCACCATCCAATCAATCAGGACGCCGGGCAAGTGGGCATGAATATCGTGCAAAACCGGCAGGGCATGAATAACATCGCCCATGGACGTGGTTTTAACAATTAAGATACGCTTCATCTAGCGCACTCGCTGGGTGGCAAACGCATCATTTTACACAGACCTGGAACATTTGATTTGAGCACACCCTCTCAGCCCCCCCTCCCGGTGAACAGACCTGTTTCTGCGGTGTTCATCACCCTGAACGCGGCCAATCAACTGGAGGCCGCGCTGCAGAGCGTGTTGTGGTGCGATGAGATTGTCGTGGTGGACTCTGGCAGCACAGATGGCACCTGCGAACTGGCCAAGCAATGTGGTGCCCAGGTGATTCAACAGCCCTGGATGGGCTTTGGTCCACAAAAGCAGTTTGCCGTGGCCCAGGCCCGCCATGATTGGGTGCTTTGTTTGGACGCCGATGAGCGCGTCACCCCGGCCCTGCAGCAAGCCATACAGCAAGCGTTGGGAAGTCACATCGACGAGGGGGTGGGAGGGTTTCAGATGCCCCGATGCAATTATTTTTTGGGGCGATACCTTCGCCACGGAGAAGGTTACCCGGATTATTCGCTGCGTTTGTTTCACCGCGCGCGTGCCAACTGGAGCAAAGATGCTGTGCATGAACGGGTGGAGGCCACGGTCAGCAATGTGCGCTTCTTGACCCTGCAGGGCGACTTGCTGCACAACTCGGCTGAATCCCTGGGCCGTTACCTGGACAAACAAAATCGCTACACCACCTTGCAGGCGCAATCGCTTGCCGAACTCGGAAAATGGCCGGGTTTGAGCAAGTTGCTGCTCTCGCCCTTGATTCGCTTCATCAAGTTTTACCTTGTTCGGCAGGGCTTTCGGGATGGCTGGCCAGGCTTGGTGCACATTGCGATTGGCTGCTTCAACAGCTTCATGAAGTACGCCAAAACCCGCGAATTGATGCTGACCAACACCCCCACCGACCAATCCAAGTAGGCGGCGCATTACCCACCATGCATCAACAAAAAAGCCGCTCAAAAGAGCGGCTTTTTTTGCACCAAACCCAACGCTCAGTGATTGAGAATTTTGGACAGGAACAACTGCGCACGCTCGGAGCGTGGTGTGCCAAAAAAGTCTTCTTTGCCACAGTCTTCCACAATTTTGCCCTGGTCCATGAAAATCACGCGATCGGCCACTTTGCGGGCAAATCCCATTTCGTGGGTGACGCACATCATGGTCATGCCTTCATGGGCCAGTTCAACCATCACATCCAGCACTTCGTTGATCATCTCGGGGTCCAGTGCTGAGGTGGGCTCGTCAAACAGCATGCAAATGGGGTCCATGGACAACGCACGGGCAATTGCCACACGCTGTTGCTGGCCGCCAGACAACTGGCCAGGGAACTTGTTGGCGTGCGCCTTCAAGCCCACGCGGTCCAACAGACCCAGGCCTTTGGCCACAGCCTCCTCTTTGGAACGCCCAAGCACTTTGATTTGCCCCAGCGTGAGGTTGTCGGTGATGGACAGATGAGGAAACAGTTCAAAGTGCTGAAACACCATGCCCACGCGCGACCGCAGTTTTGGCAAGTCGGTGCCTTTGGCACCAACAGAAATGCCATCCACCGTGATGGTGCCCTCCTGAAAGGGCTCCAGCATGTTCACGCATTTGATGAGTGTGGACTTTCCAGACCCAGACGGGCCACACACCACCACAACCTCGCCTTTTTTGACCGACGTTGTGCAATCGGTGAGCACCTGAAAGCTGCCATACCACTTATTGACTTTGTTGATCTCAATCACAGTGCTCTCCTGCTATCGAATAATTTGAGTTTTTCTCTGGAGTGCTTTCACCAACATGGAAAGGCTAAAGCAAATCGCCAGATAGACCAGGGCCACAAAGGTGTACATCTCCACCAAGGTGCTGTCCCGCTGTGCAACCTTGGACGCAGCGCCCAAGAAATCGGTCACGGAGAGTACATACACCAGGGACGTGTCCTGGAACAAAATGATGGTTTGGGTGAGCAACACAGGCAACATGTTGCGGAAGGCCTGAGGCAACACGACCAGCCACATGGCCTGGCGATAGTTCAAGCCCAAAGCATAAGCAGCACCCACTTGACCTTTGGGAATGCTTTGAATACCCGCACGCATGATCTCGCAGAAGAACGCTGCTTCAAACATGATGAAGGTGATGTAAGCAGAACGGTCTGGACCAATTTGAGGTGGACGCTCAGCGCCGGTGACCGCCTGAATCACGATGGGCACCAAAAAGTAGAACCAGAAGATCACGAGGATCAGTGGAATGGAGCGCATCAGGTTGACATAGCCAGCGGCCAACATCGCCAAGGGCTTGATGCTGGACAGGCGGGCCAAGGCAAGCAAGGTGCCAAAGAAAATTCCACCCAGGCAAGCCACCACCGTGAGCTGCACGGTGTAGCCCAAGCCGGTCATCAAGTAGGGCAGCGAGCCAGTGATTGCACTGAAATCGAAGTTGTTCATCACTTGCCTCCCGCAATATAACCAGGCACCGCTGTGCGCCTTTCAATCAGGGCCATCACGCGGTTGACGGTCATGGCCACGATCACATACAGCACGGTGGCTGCAATGTAGGCCTCGAAGAATGCGAACGTGTTCTCGCCCATTTCACGCGTGCGGAATGTGAGTTCAGTCAGACCAATCGTGAGTGCCACGGAGGAGTTTTTGATGAGGTTCATCGCCTCAGAAGTCATGGGCGGCACAATGATTCGGTATGCCATGGGCAGGAGCACAAACCGATAAGTTTGCGGCTCAGTGAGCCCCAGTGCATAGCCTGCTGCGCGCTGACCACGCGACAAAGACAAAATGCCAGACTTGACTTGCTCGGCCACACGAGACGCGGTGAACAAGCCCAAGCAAACCACGGCGGTGAGAAACTGCACAATGGTGGGATCTTGCTCAATGGACCACGCTTTGAGCGCTGGAACGAACTCGGGCACCACGAAGTACCAGAGGAAAAACTGAACGATGAGCGGGATGTTGCGGAAAATCTCCACATAAGTGTTGCCCAACAGGGCCAACCATTTGTTGGACGTGGTGCGCAACACACCCATCAGGGAACCCACGAAAAAAGCGATGAGGCCAGCCACCGTCGATGTGGCGAGTGTCCAGAGCAGCCCGGAGAAAATCATCTCCCACCACTGCACATCTGCTTCTTCGAAGATCGGCTGAAAAAACAACAGCCAATTCAGATCGATGTTCATTTTAATTTGCTCCCGAGTTGGGGTTCTCGGTTAAGTCATGGAAAAGGCCGGCTTGCGCGATTGACGCTCGCCGGCCTAGTTACTACAGGCGCGCTTTATTCAACGCCCTTGTCGTTGGGTTTGGCAAATGCCGCTTTCAACTCTGGAGAAATTGGGAAGTTGAGGTTGACATTCTTGGGAGGAATGGGCTGCTGGAACCACTTGGTGTACAGCTTTTCCATTTCGCCAGACTTGATCATGCCATTGATGGTCTCGTCCACCACCGCTTTGAACTGGGGATCATCCTTGCGGATCATCACGCTGTATGGCTCGGTGCGCAGCACTTCAGGCAGGAAGGTGTAATCGTTGGGATTGTTGCTGTTGGCCACCAAGCCAGCGATCAGGATGTCGTCCATCACGAAAGCTTTGGCGCGGTCGTTGGCCACCAGCAAGAAGCTCTCGGCGTGATCTTTGCCGTAGATTTCTTTGAAGTTAACGTTGGCGCCTTTTTCGTTCTGCTTGATCAGCTGAACCGATGTGGTGCCAGACGTGGTGGCGATGGGCTGGTCGTTGAGGTCAGCCAGGCTCTTGATGCCGCTGGACTTTTTAACGACAACCTTCACACTGGTCACAAATGTGGTGTTGCCGAAAGACACTTGCTCTTGGCGTTTCACGGAGTTTGTGGTGGAGCCACACTCCAGATCCACGGTGCCGTTTTGCAGCAAAGGAATGCGGTTTGCAGAGGTAACAGGCTGCATGTCGACTTTGAGGTCAGGCATCTTCAGCTTGGTTTTTACGTTGGCCACAATCTTGTTACACACATCAATGTGATAACCGATGGGCTTTTGCTTGTCGTCCAGATATGAAAACGGAACAGACGACTCACGGTAGCCGATCACGAAGGTTTTCGTTTCGGAAACCTTTTTGAGCGTGCCTGTGAGGTCTTGGGCAACTGCGGGCTGTACAGCGGCGACACTGGCCACGGCCAACGCTGCTGCGAGGAGATTCCTTTTCATTTTTGCTCCTTGATTAAAGATTAAGCACGAAATGTGCACACACCCCCCGGCGCGTAAAACGCAACCGGCACTTACAGTTTTATCCTCCGAGGACGGGTGAGAACCTCGGGTCTGAGTATCTCGTTCAACTGCTGCTCTGACAGCAAGCCTTTTTCGAGAACCAGTTCGGACACTTTCCGACCGGTTTTCAGCGCAGTCTTCGCGATCTCAGAAGCTTGATCATAGCCGATGTATGGATTGAGCGAGGTGGCCAAACTGGCTGATTCTTCAACCCTTTGCCGCAAAAGTGACTCATTTGCGGAAATCCCTAATACGCAATTCTTGGTCAGCGTTTTGCACGCAGCTGTTAAGTGGTAAATACTTTTGAAAAGGCTCCATGCAATGATGGGCTCAAACGCATTGAGTTGGAGTTGCCCGGCTTCGGCGGCCATGGTGACGGTGACATCGTTGCCAATCACCTCAAAAGCGACTTGATTGACCACCTCGGGAATCACTGGATTGACCTTGCCCGGCATGATGGAAGAGCCTGCAGCCCGTGGGGGCAGGTTGATCTCATTCAGACCAGCCTGGGGGCCAGAAGAAAGCAGGCGCAAATCGTTGCACATCTTCGACAACTTAACGGCCACGCGCTTGAGCACGCCAGACAGTTGCACGAAAGACCCGGTGTCTTGCGTGGCCTCCACCAGGTCTGCTGCGGTCACCAAGCCCAATTGAGTGATTTCTTCCAGATAATGACGCGCACGCGAGGCGTACTCGGGGTCGGTGTTGATGCCAGTGCCAATGGCGGTGGCGCCCAGGTTGATCTCGTGAATCAGGTTGATTGCTTCGCGCAGGCGAGCCATGTCTTCGCCGATCATCACCGAGAACGCTGCAAATTCTTGGCCCAAGGTCATGGGGACTGCGTCTTGCAGCTGGGTTCGGCCTATTTTTAAAATTTTGCGGAACTCAAACGCCTTTTCGCCAAAGGCCTCTTTGAGGGCTTCCATGGCCTCCAACAGGCCAGCGATGGCGTTGATCAAACCGATTTTTACGGCAGTGGGGTACACATCGTTGGTGCTTTGCGAGGCATTGACATGCTCGATGGGATGCACCAGCTTGTAGTCGCCTTTTTTACCACCGAGAATCTCGATGGCGCGGTTGGCAATCACCTCGTTGGCATTCATGTTGGTGGAAGTGCCAGCACCGCCTTGAATCACGTCCACCACAAACTGATCGTGCAGTTTTCCGTTGCGGATTTCTTTGCACGCCTTGACGATGGCGTCTGCCAATTCGGGAGACAGTGAATCCAAATCCGCATTGGCTTTGGCAGCCGCCCATTTGACTGCGGCGAGGGCAGACACCAGCTCAGGGGCATGAAACAAGGGGAAACCGGTGATCTGGTAGTTGTCGAGCGCGCGGCTGGTGTGCACCCCCCAGTAAGCGTCGACAGGAATCTTCTTTTCGCCCAGAAGATCTTTTTCAACGCGATACTCGGCACTGTGCTTGACCATGACCATTCTCTAAGGATTTTGAATGTCGGCCATCCTAATCCCAATGCAGGCCGACACTCCAATTCATAATGAGCATTAAACCATGCAAAGTCTGCATATCCAAAAAAACCCTATTAGGGGTTATACCAACCCAGGGATACAAGTCAAACGGAATAATCAATCCGGCCAATAATGCCACACCACGTCCATTTGATCCTGGGCCTGCCCGCCATCCCGACCGCGCTGCAAGCGCCGATACATGCGCACTTCCATCTCGGTGCTGTAAGGGCATGGCACGACACACAGGGGGGATTCCGGGCCGACGGCACTTGCGGGCAACCAAGCCACCCCCATGCCGGCTTCGCACATGGCTTTGAGGCTTTCTGACATGTCGGTTTCGTACACCGTTTTTTTGAGAAATGCAGCGCCGTTTTCAAGTGCAATATCGGTCATCTTGGACAGGTAAGCGTGCTTGGAATAAGACAGCAAAGGCACGGGCAACGGCGCCAGGGGGTCCAGAACATGCACAGGCTGGCCATGACTGCCCCGCAGGCTGAACGGCGCAAACAGCTCGGTGCCCAAAAGGCGGGCCTCGAAGCGGTTGGGGTCGAGCTCGATGGGCTCTCGGCTGTGGTGGTAGCAAATCAAAAAGTCACAGGCACCGTCGGTGAAGTGCAGAACCGCGTCGTGGACGTTGCTGGCGGTGAGCTGAAAACTTAGGTCGTGGACTCGGTCGGCCAGCTTGGTGCGCAGCACACTCAACCACTGCGGCATTTTGCTGCAAGCCAAGGTGTGCGGCACCACCAGGCGAACAGGGTGTTTGCTTTGCAGGCTGCCGCCGCGCACGATTGTGCGTGCTTGACGGATCTGCTCCAACATGGTGAGGGCCTGCTCGTAAAAAACCTCGCCTTGCGCGCTCAAGCGGGTGGGGTAACTGCCTCGATCAATCAGCTCGCAACCCAACCAGGCTTCCAGGGCCTGAATGCGGCGGGAGAATGCCGGCTGTGTGACGAACCGCAGGCTGGCAGCCTTTGAAAAATTTTTGGTTTGCGCCAGCGTGATGAAATCTTCAAGCCATTTGGTTTCCATGATTGGATGTGCCGGGTTGCGAATGCTGTTGAATCATCCACATTCGAGCGTATTCGCCTTGCTTGTCAAGTAGTGATTCATGGGTGCCAGCCTCCATCACCTCACCTTGATTAATCACCAAGATCTGGTCGGCATGCACCACGGTGCTGAGCCGATGGGCGATGATGAGGGTGGTGCGATTTTTTGACAACTCCTGAAGTTCGGCCTGAATGGCGCGCTCGGATCGAGAGTCCAGTGCAGACGTGGCTTCATCGAAAATCAGGATGGCCGGGTTTTTAAGGATGGTGCGTGCAATGGCCACGCGCTGTTTTTCTCCGCCGGACAATTTCAAGCCCCGCTCACCGACCTGCGTGTTGTACCCATCGGGCTGGGCCACAATAAAATCGTGGATGTGTGCGGCCTTGGCGGCGCGTTCAATCTCTTCCTGAGTGGCCTCTGGGCGACCATAGCCAATGTTGTAGGCAATGGTGTCGTTGAACAACACGGTGTCCTGCGGCACAATCCCGATGCTTTTTCGCAAAGAGATTTGTGAGACTTCACGAATGTCCTGCCCATCAATCCGAATGCAGCCATCGCTGACTTCATAGAAGCGATACAACAAGCGCGACAGGGTGGATTTGCCAGCGCCGCTGTGCCCCACCACGGCCACCGTGTGCCCGGCTGGTACACTGAAACTCATGTTTTTCAGCACAGGTCGGCGTTCATCGTACGAAAAATTCACGCCACAAAACTCAATGGCGCCGCCCTGCACTTTCAGGTCTGGTGCCCCGGGCTTGTCTTGCACTTCTTGATGCTCATCCAGCAAACCAAACATGCGCTCAATGTCTGCCAGGCTTTGCTTGATCTCGCGGTAAATCACGCCCAAAAAATTCAGCGGAATGTAGAGCTGGATCATGAAGGCATTGACCAGCACCAGATCCCCCAAGGTCATGCTGCCGTCCAGCACACCGGCGGTGGCACGCCACAAGACCGCAGTCACGGCCAAGGCAATGATGGCGCTCTGCCCGGTGTTGAGCAGGGTGAGGGATTTTTGTGAGCGAATGGCGGCCTCTTGCCAGGCCACCATGCTTTTGTTGTAACGGGCTGACTCAAAGGCCTCGTTGCCAAAATACTTCACCGTTTCGTAGTTGATGAGCGAATCCACGGCACGCACATTGGCCTTGGAATCAAGATCATTCATGGTGCGGCGGAAATGCAAACGCCACTCGGTGATGCGCACCGTGAAATAGATGTACAGCGTGAGGGCCACCGCCGTGATGGCCGAAAACCAGATGTCGTAATTCAAAAACAGATAACCCACCACCAGGGTGATCTCGATCAGTGTGGGCAATATGCTGTAGAGCGTGTAACTCACCAGGCTGGAGATGGCGCGCGAGCCTCGCTCAATGTCTCGGGTGACGCCACCGGTCTGGCGATTCAAATGGAAGCGAAGGGACAACGCGTGCAAATAATCGAACACCTGAATGGCAATGGCGCGCACTGCATTTTGGGTGACCCTGGCAAAGAGGAACTCGCGCAGCTCCGTGAACACCGTGGTAGAAAGCCGCAGCAAACCGTAAGCGACGAGCAAGGCCACCGGCATCGAGGCGGCTGCCAACAGCGCGTTGGAACTGAGCAAGGGGGTGAGGTCGTCAATCAATTCTTTGAGCAGCAAAGGCACCCCGACGTTGGCCACCTTGGCCAGCACCAGGCAGCCAATGGCAAACACCACGCGCCATTTGTAATGCCACAGGTAGGGCAACAATTGTTGAACGGTGCCCCAATCGGTTCGTTTTCTGGGTCTTGAAGCGGGCGGTTCCACCGCGGCTGTTCGGCGCATGCGATACTTCTTTCACAACACAATGATGGTGGATGCTACCACCTGCCCCCGGCTAATAAAAATGGAGACAAAGCAATATGGCCATTCAAAACCAAGTCATTCTGATCACAGGCGCTTCGGAAGGGATCGGCGCCGCCCTCGCCATTGCCCTGGCACCCGGCAACAAACTGGTGTTGGCCGCGCGGCGGATTGAAAAACTACAAGCGGTGGCTGCACAGGTTCAAGCCGCAGGTGGGCAGGCCCACTGCGTGGCTTGCGACGTCACGGAGCAGGCGCAGTGCGAGGCCTTGGTCGACGAGACGGTGCGCACCCACGGGCGTCTGGACACTTTGGTGAACAATGCTGGCGTGTCGATGCATGCCTGGTTTGAAGACATCACCGACCTAAGCACCTTTGAGCAGTTGTTCCGCGTCAACGTGATGAGCATGGTGTGGATCACCCACAAGGCTTTGCCGCACATCAAACAAAGCAAGGGCCTGATTGTGGGCGTCTCCAGCCTGGCGGGTAAAACCGGTGTGCCTGCCCGCACCACCTACTGCACCAGCAAATTCGCAATGAGTGGCTTCATGGAAGCGCTGCGCATTGAATTGATGGGCACTGGCGTGGACGTGTGTGCCATTTTCCCTGGTGTGGTGGACACCGACATTCGGCGCAATGGCCTGAATGCCAAAGGCCAACGGGCGGGGGTTTCTGGCCTACGCGAAAAAGGCGCCATGACGGTGGACCAATGCGTGGCAGAGATGGTGGCCGCCATGGAGAGCCGAAAGCGCGAGTGGGTGATGACTGCGAAGGGGCGGCTGGGCTTGAAATTAAAACCCTTTGTGCCCGGTGTGATCGACAAAATGGCCCGCGAAGCGCTGGACGACCAGCACGGTGGTCCCCAGCATTGATGGGCCTTGTTGCCACTACACTGCAAACAAGGCAACGGCCTGGGTGACCAGGCCAACCGCCATCAAGGCGACCACGATGCCCAGCACAGTGACCGCTTTGCGGTTGACTTCAACCTGTTTGATGAGCTGGGCATTTTGGGCCGCCAACTCTTTGATCACTTGGGTGGACTGCAGCATTTCTTCCTGCAAGAGGGCCACTTGTTCTTCGGTTTTTGCCAGGCGTTGTGCATGCGCCTGGAGTTCGGTTTGCTCTGCAAGCAAAACCAGATCGGCGTCTGATGCGGCCTGCACCTCGGTGCTCTTTTTGGAGACTGTGTTCCAGAGCTTGACCGCGCCTTCAGCCACTTTGGGAGCGTTTTTAATCACCTCGGTCCAAGGCACCATTTGCAAAACCGTCACCCATCCTGCTGGCATTGTGCAACTCCATCTGTTCGAAACTTGCGGGCAGGTTAACCCATTGGCCCAGCGGCTGCCAGTGCATTGCACTCTAAAATGCGCACTCTAGGCTCAGGGCGTACAATCTGCTCACATTCATTTTAAAAACCGCCTGCCATGACCAACACAACCAAACTGCTGATGCCTGTCGACCGCACGCCGACCTTGCGCGTCATTCCCATGCCCAAAGACTCCAACGCCGCAGGCGATGTATTTGGGGGGTGGATCATGGCACAGGTTGACCTGGCGGGCTCTGTACCGGCTGCGGCGCATGCCAAGGGCAGAATTGTGACCGTGGCGGTGAATGAATTTATTTTCAAAGAGCCTGTGCTGGTGGGTGACCTCTGCAGCTTTTATGCCGATGTGGTGAAAGTGGGTCGCACCTCAATGCAAGTGTACGTGGAAGTGTTTGCCCAACGCCGCCTGCAACCCGATGATGTGGCCAAGGTGACGGAGGCTTACATCACTTACGTGGCGGTGGATGAACACCGCAACCCACGCCCGGTGGAGCCACTGAAGTAAGCCACCTTTTAGAACTGGGTGAGGTCCTGCTGGTGCATCTCGAAGGCGAACTCCACCTCGTTGACATGTTGCCAGCTGCTTTGCCCCTTGGCTTGCTTGCGTGACAATTCAATTCGGTAGTCGTAGCGATCGGGCCGATACAGGCCCTTGAGCACTTGGACCGGGCGGCCGTTTTCATCGTAGGCGACCCGTGAAATGGCCAACAATGGCGCACCCACAGGCACCCCCAAGGCATACGCCACCGATGCATCAGCCAGCCGCGCCGAGATGGTTTGCCTGGCTTTGGCCACTTTCACACCAGCCTCTTCCAGCAAGACCAGGATTGGAAATTCTTTGAGGCGACGGCGGCAGATTCGCCCAGACAAATCTTGAGGAATGTAGCTCGTGAGGTGAGCAACGGGCTGACCGTTGAGCTGGCGAATGCGAATCAGTTTTTCAACAATCGCATCGCTGGGCAAGTGCAACAAGGTGGCAATGTCTGCGGGTGGAATGATGCGCTTGGACGTGATGAGCTGAAGGTCGGACGAGTCGCCACTGGCCTGCAAACGCATGGCCGATGCGCTCAACAGCTGGCTATGCCCGATGGAGGCGTTGCGGGATTCTGACCTGGGTTTGACAAACGTGCCCTTGCCACGCCCCCGGGCCACCAAACCCTCTTTGACAAGGTCTTGCAAGGCACGGCGCATGGTCACGCGAGACACATTGAATTGCTCGGCCAACACCAACTCGCCAGGCAAGGGCTTGGCGTCGTAGTGACCCTCGATGATCTTCTCGCGCAGAATGAGATAAATTTGATGATACAAAGGCACGACCTGGTTGGGGTCGAGTTTGTTGTCGGAAGCCGTGGCCTCGCCGGGGGCTGCCGATGGAAATGCTGTATCCATGTGAGAGTCCAGTGCTGCAGGTGCTACTGCACTAGATAATACAACACAATGCAAAACAAATCATAAAAAAGCCGGTGCACAAGGCACCGGCTTTCTTGAGGCCACATCCCGCCCCTTTGTAATGCCTGGCGAGTTTACTCCTCGTGGAATGCCTCTTCCCGCTTTTTGCGAATGGATGGGCTGAACACCACGATCAAGGCCAACACCGCAATCGCCAGCATGGTGGCACTGATGGGACGGGTAACAAGCACCGTGTAATCGCCGCGAGAGAGCAACAGGGCCCTGCGCAAATACTCTTCCATCATGGGCCCCAAAATGAAACCCAACAGCAATGGGGCGGGTTCGCATTTGAGCTTTGCGAAAATGTAGCCCAGCGCACCGAAACCAGCCAACAAATAAAGATCGAAAATCTTGTTGCCCAAGCTGAACACGCCAATACAGCAGAACACCATGATGGCGGGATACAGGAAGTGATACGGCACAGAGATCATCTTCACCCAAATGCCGATGAGGGGAAGATTGAGCACCACCAGAAACAGGTTGCCGATCCACATGGAGACAATCAATCCCCAGAATAGCGCGGGCTGCTCTGTCATGACGGCCGGTCCGGGTGTGATGCCCTGGATGATCATGGCACCAATCATGAGCGCCATCACCGGGTTGGATGGAATACCCAAGGTGAGCAACGGAATGAACGATGTTTGCGCCCCCGCGTTGTTGGCGGACTCTGGACCGGCAACACCCTCAATGGCACCTTTGCCAAACTGCTCGGGTGTTTTGGAGATCTTTTTCTCGATGGAGTAGGCCGCAAAGGAGGCCAACATGGCACCACCACCCGGCAAAATACCCAGCAATGAGCCCAAGCCAGTGCCTCGGATAATCGGCCCAGCCATGCGCTTGAAATCCTCTTTGCTTGGCATCAACCCTTGCACCTTGCTCACCATGGCGGAGCGCAAATGCTCCTCTTCCAGGTTTTTGATGATCTCGCCCAGGCCGAACATGCCCATGGCTAGAATCACAAAGTTGATGCCTTCGGCCATGTAGGGGGAATCGAAGGTGTAACGCTCCAAGCCGGAGTTGACGTCGGTGCCAGCCAAGCCCATCAACAAGCCAAGCACGATCATGCCAAATGCCTGAAGCAGCGAACCGCTGGCCAAAACCACCGAAGCCACCAAACCAAGCACCATCAGGGAGAAATACTCTGCCGCCCCGAACTGCAAGGCAATGTCTGCCAACGGTGGCGCAAACAGCACCAACAACATGGTGGCAAAAGTGCCCGCCACAAACGACCCAATCGCAGCCGTGGCCAGTGCTTTGCCAGCACGCCCCTGGCGGGCCATTTGGTAACCATCCAGGGCTGTGACCACCGAGGACGACTCGCCTGGCAGGTTGACCAGAATGGCCGTGGTTGATCCACCGTACTGCGCGCCATAGTAAATGCCCGCAAGCATGATGAGCGAGGACACCGGTGGCAGACCAAACGTGATTGGCAACAGCATCGCGATGGTGGCCGTGGGCCCGAGGCCTGGCAACACACCAATTGCAGTGCCCAGGAAGACACCAATCAAACAGAAAAGAAGGTTTTGCAGGGTGAAGGCGGTCTCAAGCCCCAAACCCAAATTGCCCAGTAGTTCCATGATTACATTCCCAACCAGGGCCCAAACACGGGCAGAGGAATTCCCAGGCCTTTAACAAACACCAGGCTGCAGAACACAGCAGCGCCGATGGCGATGGCCAATGAATATTTCCAATTGAAAAAGCTGCTTGCAACGGCAGCAACAAAGAAGACAGCCACGACCGCAATGGCCAGACCAGCCCCCTCAGCCAACAGAGCAAACACAAGCACCGAAGCCGAAATGTAGACAATTTTGGACAGCGCGAATCCCTCCAGGGGCTCACCGTCAACAATGAAAGACCGCACCAGTGAAATGGCGCCAATGCCCATCAACAACACACTCAATACTTTGGGAAAATAACCAGGGCCCATGCTCACGGCGGTGCCCATTTCATAGTCCCTGGCGATGTAAAAGGCTGCTGCGCCTGCGATCAGATACAGCAGCCCCGCCCAAAAGTCTCTTAAATCTTTTGGCATTTTGTTTCTCGATTAAAAAAATCAGTCCGCGTATTGGCCTGCTTTCTCGATGATGGGTTTCCAACGCGCGATTTCAGAGTCCAGGTGCTTGCGCAGCGCCTCGGGTGTTGCACGGTCGGCAGACACGGGCTCTGTGCCCAGTTCAGCAAAACGCGCAATCACGTTGGGATCTTTGAGGGCCAGTTGCAGCGACTTGGTCAAACGGTCGATGATGGGCTTGGGTGTGCCTTTGGGGGCATACAAACCGTGCCACACGGCCACTTCAAAGCCAGGCAAGCCCGCTTTGTCCAGCGTTGGCAGCTCAGCCAGAGACTTCACGGGTGTCTTGGTGGTCACTGCATAGGCCTTGATCTTGCCGGCCTTGATCTGGCTGGTGGTGTTGGTGGTTTGATCGCACATGAAATCCACTTGGCCGCCCAGCAGGTCGTTCATGGCTGGGCCGGTGCCTTTGTAGGGCACGGTGGTGAGGTCAACACCCACGGCTGCCTGGAAAAGCATGCCGCAGAGGTGCGACGCAGAACCAATGCCCGCGTTGGCGTAGGTGACTTTGTCTTTGTTGGCACGAATGTAAGAGAGCAACTCTTGCATATTGGACGCTGGCATGTTGGCGCGGGCCACAATGGTCATGGGCACGTCGGTCACCAAACCAATGGTTTCGAAATCTGCCGATGCGTTGTAGGACAGCTTGCGATACAGAGAAGGCGCAGTGGATTGACCGATGTGGTGCAGGAAGATGTTGTAACCATCGGCTGGGGAGCGAGCCGCTTTGGCAGCCGCCAGGGTACCACCGGCACCACCGAGGTTTTCAACAATCACTTGCTGACCCAGGTCTTTGGACATGGACTGTGCAATCAAACGGCCCACGGTGTCTGTGGGACCACCCGCTGCAAATGGAATCAGCATGGTGATGGTTTTGCTGGGGTAAGTGTCGGCTTGCGCAACACTGGCAAGACCCAGCAGGGCAACCGCGAGGATGGACTTGATTGATTTTTTCACTGAAAAACCTCCTTTGAATTTACTGCGTCTGGTGTTTTTAACCGTGCTTGTTACACAGGTTGCAGAAGTATCAGAACCGCAGAGAAAAGCGGCAATTGTGGTTATCCATATTGTGGAAAGCCGATGAACACCTGGAATTCACAGTAAAAAGCCTCCACAGCCCAGGTCCCTCTCAGACCGAAAGGCATCGGACCCAACCATGTAGTTAATTTTTATGAATTAAAATACTTGACAGTAAATTTAAATCCTTTTTTATCAATGTGTTTATTTGAATTTCTATTTACGAATAGAACAAAAATCAGGTAAAGAAATTTTACAAAAGCACATTCAGGACTTGAATGAACAAAAAAAGGGCAGCATGTCGACATGCTGCCCTTTTTAAAAATGTGGAAACTACTGAGTGATTTTAGCGGGGTGTCACTTTGAGTACCCTGCCATCGGGGTTGTCGGTGAGCAAATACACCGCGCCATCTGGCCCGACTCGAACGTCTCGAATGCGCTCGCCCACCTCTTTGAAGAGCACTTCCTTTTCGATGCCTTTGTTGCCGGTGACACCAACCCGGGTCACGTGCTGCGCGCGCAATGCGCCAACCAACACGTCGCCTTTCCAGGCAGGGAATAACTCGCCGTTGTAGACGGCCATGCCAGACGGCGCGATGGATGGCACCCAATAAATGGCTGGCTGTTCAGTGCCCTCAAAGGTTTTGAAAGGGGAAATTTGCGCGCCGCTGTAATCGATGCCGTAGGTGGCCTTGGGCCAGCCGTAGTTTTTGCCGGGTTCAATCACATTGATTTCGTCACCACCGCGTGGGCCATGCTCGTGCGCAAGGAGACGCTTGCCAATGGGGTCGTACACCAGGCCTTGCACATTGCGATGGCCATAGCTGTAGATCTCTGGGCGGGCGCCTTGCTTGCCAGCAAAGGGGTTGTTGGCAGGCACGCTGCCATCGGCGTTGATTCGCACAATCTTGCCCAAATGATTGCCCAGATTTTGGGCCTCTTCGCGGTAATCGTAACCATCGCCAAGGGTGATGATCAGGGTGTTGTCGGGCAACCAATCCATGCGGCCACCATAATGGGCACTGCCCGATTTGGCCATGTGAGAACGAAAGATCTCTTTGACTTGCACAAGCTCACCTTGGCCGAGCACGCCACTGGACACGCACAGGTGATTGGCTTGCCGTGTGCCGCAGGCATAACTGAGGTACACACGCTTGGATTGTTCAAAATCTTTGGCGGGCAGCACATCAAACAAACCCGCCTGACCCCCAACATGCACAGTGGGCACGCCCTTCAAGGGTTGAGAACTGAGCTGGCCGTTGGCCTCAACAAGGCGCAAACGGCCCTGCTTTTCGGTGACCAAGGCTCGGCCATCCGGCAAGAACGCAAGGCCCCACGGATTTTGAAGACCATCCACAAAGGTGTTGACGCTGTAAGCTGTTTTGGTTTGTGCCACGGCGGGCTCTGCGGGCAGCAATGTGGCGCTTGCCATGAGGGCGACAATGCCCAATGCGGCAGCACCGCCTTTGCGTTGCGCTGCGTTGAATGTGCTTTTTGAAAATACGTAGCCGGCCAAGGCCGCGCCAGCCAGCATGGAGAGGGTGCCGCCCACACCGCGTGTGGCTGCAATCAGGGTTGGCATCGGTGCAATCATGTCTACCACTTTAAAAGTTACCCACAGGCCAAGGGCCGCCCCCATGGTGCACAGCATGGTGCGCCAAGGCAAACCCACAAAACGGGTGAGCAGCAATGCCACAGCCTGTGACGCTGCAAAGCTGCCCCCGTAAAGGACTGCATACACCGGGCCAAAGTTCCACAGGTCGTGCAAAGTGACATCCAGGCGGGTGGCCAAGTTGATGGGCACGCCGAGCGCAAGCAAGGCTTGCAAATTGATTTGGCTTTGGACCACGGTGCCCCACACCACCCCCAGCAACAAAGCTGCAACAAATTTCAGCACCATGGCCATACTCCTTTTGTAATCAGCCGTAGACGGCCACCACCTGGTACCCCAGCGAGGCCAATTGACCACTGGGGGTCCACAGTTTGGCAGTTTGGTTCACGTAGCCATCTGCCGCCCCCACGGTGTCCATGTCGATTTGAAACCAACCCTCTTCCAACGGTTCCATCGGCAACGGTGGAAGTTCTAGCGACCAACTCACGGAGCTGGCCATGACGGGTCCGCGGAAGTGGCTCAAACAAGGGGTTGGCGGTCCATCGCTCAACATCACAATCAATACTTCGGGGCTGAGGTTTTTGTCGATGCAGCGAATGTGAATTCCACTTTCCCAGCTGCCATTGCCCATGTATGGAATGCTCCCGATTGCCCACCGCATTTCAATGTGTTGCAAAAAATTCGGCGTGATTTTGGGAATGAAAGGCAAAGGTTGAATGTCATCGACGGCTTTGGGCAAGGGGAGGCGACTGGGTGCTTTGGCGGGCAGCATGGTTTGCCGTGCGGTGCCAAACACCCCCACGACCAAACCGGCCAACACGTCTTGGCTGTATATTTCGCAATGCACTTGGCACACACTTTTGCCTTGCCTGAGCAAACGGGTGCGGTACACCACCTCGCCAGGCGCCACGGGCCCTACAAAATTGGTTTGCAAAGCGCGCAAGGGGATGTCCAGGCCCAGGGTGTCACGCATGGCCACCACGGCCAAGGCAGACAAAAAGCCCCCGAACATGGTGCGCCCCTGGGTCCAGTCGTCGGTGGCCGTGAAGGTGACGGTGTCGCCCTCCAGCCGACGGCCAGAAAGAATGGAAGACAAAGCGGTGGTCATACGGAGCCTTTAAAAAAATGCTTGCGCTTTATTTGCGCTCGAACTGCTGGAAATCGGGCGTGCGCTTTTCTGCAAAAGCGGAGAATGCTTCTCGAGCCTGGGGTTGGGTGAGCATGGCGATGAACAACTCGCCCTCCTCTGCCATTTTGGCGGCCACGGGGGCTTTGTTGGCGGCCTTCATGAGGCGCTTGCTGGTGAGCAAACTGGGCAGTGGCAGGGCCAGCAATTTGGCCACCTGTGCTTGCACATGGGCCTGCAGCTTCTCGGGCTCAAGCACGTCGCTGACAATCCCACTGTCATAGGCTTTGCTTGCAGTAAACATGTCGCCAAGCAAGAGCAGCTCTGCAGCCTTTTGGTAGCCCGCCAATTGGGGCAGCAGCAAGCTGCTGGCTGCCTCGGGGCACAAACCCAGTTTGGTGAAAGGCATGGAGAACTTGGCCGTGTTGGCGGCGTACACAAGATCGCAATGCAGCAGCATGGTGGTGCCAATGCCGACAGCCACGCCCTGCACTTGCGCCACCACGGGCTTGGGGAAGTTGCTCAACAAACGCAAGAAGCGAAACACTGGCGCTTCGAGGTCTTTGGGTGGGGCGTTGAGGAAGTCGCCCAAATCGTTGCCTGCAGAAAAGCATCCCTCATGCCCTTTGACCAACACCACCTTGACAGCGCTGCTGTGGGTGGCGTCGCGGAATGCGTCACCGATGGCCGTGTACATGGCGTTGGTGAATGAGTTTTTGCGGTCTGGGCGGTTGATGGTGATGGTCATCAAGCCGTTGTCGATCTGTGTCTGAATGTCCATGCGAATCCACAAATATGAGGTTTTCCAACATATTACACAGAGTGGCGGCCAAAGTGACCCGCAGGTAACAAAGTTAGAGTGGTGTCTTCACATGGCGCAGGCGTGAGTCGCCAAACCCAGGCGATTAGAACTTGATTCGCTTGACGCAGTTGTAGCCCGCCGCCACGCAGGCGCTTCCCGTTCCATCGTTGTTCTGTGGCATGTACTCCTCCTTGAATTCGCTGAAGGCAAAGGTGAGCACCTCCAGGTCGCTGTCATCCCCTGCCCCCAAGGAGATGTCGACGTCACTGACGATGACATCTTTGAAAGTGATGCGCAGGTATTCCAGGGGCACCAGCCCCGATTTGCGTTTGGTGAGCACCATGGTGTCGTAATGCTGGCCCACACAGGTCTGCGCATGCAGGGTGGGCGATGCTCGGTCGATGCGCTTTTCCACGCGCAGGGCTTTGATGTCGGATTTGCCCGCGGGAGCCAGCATGCCGCCGTTGATGGCGACTGCCACTTGCATGCCCCATCGCGCGGTGAGCAGTTCCATTTCGCCAGCGTGTGTTGCATCCACTGACTCGCCGGTGACGCCACCCAATTTCAAAAATAGATCTGCTTGCATGTGCTTTTGCTCCAAATATGGTTATGGGGGCAAAAGTTTAATGGGCCTTGCAATGGGGTTAGAAATAAGGCGTGGCAGCACCCAAGTTGGGTGAAACGTGACAACAAAAAAGCACAGCCTCCTTGCGAAGACTGTGCTTTTTATTCAAGCGCATGTGTGATTACACGCGCTCGAAAATGCCGGCTGCGCCCATGCCAGTGCCGATGCACATGGTGACCATGCCGTACTTCAGGTTGTGGCGACGCAGGGCGTGCACCACGGTGGCTGCACGAATGGCGCCAGTGGCACCCAGTGGGTGACCCAGGGCAATTGCACCGCCCATGGGGTTGACCTTGCTGGGGTCCATCTCCAGGTCTTTCATCACGGCCAGGGATTGCGCCGCAAACGCTTCATTGAGCTCAAACCAGTCAATGTCGCTTTGCTTCAAGCCTGCTGTTTTGAGCGCAGCTGGAATGGCTTCTTTGGGGCCAATCCCCATGATTTCGGGTGGCACGCCACGCACTGCGAAACCACGCCACTTGGCCAGCGGCACCAGGTTGAACTGCTTCACGGCGTCTTCTGAGGCCAGGATGAGTGCGCCAGCGCCGTCGCTCATTTGCGAGCTGTTGCCAGCCGTCACAGAGCCTTTGGCCGCAAACACAGGCTTGAGCTTGGCCAGGCCTTCTGCAGAGGAGTCTGCACGTGGGCCTTCGTCCAGGCCCACGGCCTTGCTGCTGGTCTTGATTTCGCCCGTGGCCAAATCGGGGGACGCTTTCACCACGGTGAAGGGGGTGATCTCGTCGTTGAATTCGCCTTTCTGTTGGGCTGCAATGGCCTTTTTGTGGCTGTTCAGCGCAAACTCATCTTGCGCATCGCGGCTAATGCCCCACTGCTGGGCCACTTTTTCAGCAGTCATGCCCATGCCGTAAGCAATGCCCAAGTTTTCGTCTTTGGCAAAAATGCTGTTGTTGAAGCTGGGCTTGTTGCCGCTCATGGGCACCATGCTCATGCTTTCGGCGCCCGCGGCAATCATCACCTCAGCTTCGCCGGTGGCAATGGCGTTGGCGGCCATGCTCACGGCGGTGATGCCCGAGGCACAGAAGCGGTTGATGGTCACGCCACCGACCGTGTTGGGCAAACCGGCCAGCAACACGGCGATGCGGGCCATGTTCATGCCCTGCTCACCTTCGGGGAAGGCACAGCCCACGATGGCGTCGTTGATGGCTGCCGGGTCCAGCGTGGGCACTTGGGCCATGGCGCTGGAGATGGCATGCACCAGCAAGTCGTCTGGGCGCACGTCTTTGAACACGCCACGGGGTGCCTTGCCAATGGGCGTGCGGGTGGCGGCTACGATGTATACGTCTTTCAATGCACGGGACATGTGTGTGTCTCCTCAGTTGCGCACAGGCTTGCCGGTTTGCAGCATGCCCATGATTCGTTCTTGTGTCTTGGGGTTGTCCAGCAGCTTCACGAAGTGCTTGCGCTCCAGGTTGAGGAGCCACTCTTCGTCCACCAGCGAACCGGTTTCAATTTCACCACCGCACACCACGTCTGCAATCACGCAGCCCAGGTGGAAGTCGTAAGCAGAAATAAAGCCGCCGTCGCGCATGTTGACCAACTGGGCTTTGATGGTGGCAATGCCACTCTTGCCTGCAACGGGCACGCCCTTGAGTTTGTGCGGTGGGCGATAGCCGGCTTCAAATAGGCTGCGCGCCTGGCTGATGGCCACGTACAGCAGCTCGTGGCTGTTGAACACGATGGTGTCGGAGTCTTTGATGAAGCCGAGCTGACGACATTCCATGGCGGAGGTGCCCACCTTGGCGGTTGCCGCAGTCAGGAAGCCATCTTTGACGAAAGCCAGCACGTCGGAAGAGCCCGCCTTTTGTGCTGCCAAACCTGCATTCACAGCGATCTCTTTCAAACCACCACCGCCGGGGATGAGGCCCACGCCCACTTCCACCAGGCCCATGTAGCTCTCCAGGGCAGCCACGCGGCTGGCGCAGTGAATTGCAAACTCGCAACCACCGCCCAATGCCAAGCCTGTCACAGCCGCCACGGTGGGCACTTGTGCGTATTTCAGGGCCATGGTGGCCTTCTGGAATTCGGCGACCATGGGTTCGATGGCTTTGCCACCGCCCTGCATAAAGGCCGGCAGCATGGCTTGCAGGTCGGCGCCTGCGGAGAAAGGCTCATCGGGCGACCAAATCACCAAACCTTTGTAACCCTTCTCGGCCAGCGCAATGGCTTCGTGGGTGGCTTCAATCACACCGGGGCCAATGGCGTGCATTTTGGTTTTGATGGACAGGATGACCACGTCGTCATGGCCTGGTGCTGTCCAAATGCGGGCAGCGTCCGTCTCTTTGAGTGTGGTGCCGCCGTTGTGGCCGGTCACGGTGGTTTCGCCCAACACTTTGGCGCGGAAGATTTGACGCTTGTAGACAGGCAAATCTTTGCGGGCCACGAAGGCATTGGCGGCGGGGCTGAATGCACCCGCGGTGCTGTACACGCCACCGTTGGCAGCCACGGGGCCTTCAAAGACCCAGGCGGGCAACGGTGCATTGCACAGGGCGTCGCCTGCGTCGATGTCGGCCTTTACCCACTCGGCGATTTGCTTCCAGCCAGCGGCTTGCCAAGTCTCAAATGGGCCTTCGGTCCAGCCATAACCCCAGCGCAAGCTGAAGTCCACATCTCGGGCGGTGTCGGCAATTTCGTTGAGGTGGAAGGCGATGTAATGGAATGCATCGCGGAAAATTGCCCACAGGAATTTGGCCTGCGGGTGATCGCTGTTGCGCAGTTGTGACATGCGCTCTGCCACATTCTTGTTCTTCAGGATTTTAAGCACGCCTTCGTCGGCCTTGCCCTCGGAGGGCACATAGCCGCTGGTGTTGGCATCAAACACCATGATTTGCTTGCCTTCTTTCTTGAAGAATCCGCCTTTTGTTTTTTGACCCAGGGCGCCTTTTTCAACCAGCACTTTCAACACCTCGGGGGTGGCATAGCTGCCGGCAAACGGGTCGTTGGGCAGTGTGTTTTGCATGGTTGCAATCACATGGCCCATGGTGTCCAAGCCCACCACGTCCGCGGTGCGGAATGTGGCTGATTTGGCGCGACCCAGCTTGGAGCCGGTGAGCTGATCCACGATGTCGAAGGGGATGCCGTACTTTTTGGCCTCGGCCATGGTGGCCAACATGCCAGCCACACCCACGCGGTTGGCCACAAAGTTGGGCGTGTCCTTGGCGGTGATGATGCCTTTGCCCAAGGTGGTGGTCAGGAAGGTTTCCAGGTTGTCCAGAATGTCCTGCCGGGTTGTGGACAGTGGAATCAGCTCGCACAGGTGCATGTAGCGGGGAGGGTTGAAGAAGTGCACGCCACAGAAACGGCTTTTGAGGTCGGCATCAAACCCTTCGCTCAGCTTGGAGATGCTCAAGCCCGAGGTGTTGGTTGCAAAAATTGCAGTGGCGTTGATGTGCGGCGCAACCTTTTTGTAGAGGTCGTGTTTCCAATCCATGCGTTCGGCGATGGCTTCAATCACCAGGTCGCAGTCCTTGAGCAGCGCAAGGTGTTCTTCGTAGTTGGCCGCCTGCACATACTGGGCAACATCTTTGGCACCA
>DASUDK010000107.1:0-26726 GCA_036275655.1 Limnobacter sp.
TGAAAAGTGGGAACAGGGTACCTTATCTGGTGCGCAAACTTGCCCATCAAAGGCGTTATCATAAGCTACTTGTACTCGATTAGCCTCAAATGGTACCAAACTCATGACAACAGCAACGGACCTCAAAAGCATTGGCCTGAAAGCAACGCTTCCCCGCATGAAAATTCTTGAGCTTTTTCAAAGCGGGCAGCATCGCCACCTCAGCGCTGAAGATGTTTACAAACTGCTTTTGCAGGAAGACCTGGACATTGGTTTGGCCACCGTGTACCGGGTGTTGACGCAATTTGAGCAAGCCGGATTGCTGGCTCGTCAGCATTTCGAGACCGGCAAGTCAGTGTTTGAGCTCAATGAGGGGGAGCATCACGACCATTTGGTGTGTGTACAGTGCGGCAAGGTGGTGGAGTTTTTTGACGAGGAAATTGAAAAACGTCAAAAAGCGATTGCTCAGGCCAGGGGGTTTGAGCTTCATGATCATGCCTTGTCTTTGTACGGCACTTGCACGAAAAAAGACTGTGAAAATCGCAAGAGCAAAGGCGTCGGTTAATCGCTTGCCGATTCAATCATCTCGCGTGCAGCCGTGCGGGTGGCTTCCGAAATGACCTGGCCACCCAGCATGCGCGCGATTTCTTCTATCCGTTGTTGCCCTTCCAGCCCGATGATTTTTGAGCGTGTGCTTCCGCCCGAGATGGATTTGCTCACCTGAAAGTGTTGATGCGCTTGCGCAGCCACCTGTGGCAGGTGCGTTACGCAAAGCACCTGTTTGCTGTGGGCCAAGGTGCGCAGGTATTGCCCAACCACTTCGGCCACCGCACCACCAATTCCACTGTCCACCTCGTCGAATATAAGGGTGGGCACCGGTGTGCTCTTGACAGTATTCACAGTGATGGCCAGGCTGATGCGTGCCAGCTCGCCACCCGAGGCCACTTTTTGAATGGCTTGCGGGGTAACGCCTGGGTGACCTGCCACACGGAATTCGATCAAGTCGCTGCCCAACGCGCTGGCAGGTCCTTCTTCCATGGCGATGGCAAACACACCGCCTTGCATGCTCAGGTGCTGCATGGTGTCAGTCACCAATGTGGCCAGTTTGGCGGCAGACTTCTTTCGGCTATCTCGCAGCGCTTTGGCCGCTTGGTCGTAGGCTTGCTTGGCTTTGCCCACGCTGGCTTGAAGTTTCTCCAAATCAAATCCCTCAGCAAGACCTTGCAACTCGGCATTCACGCCCTCAAGCTCGCTGTGCAGCTCTTCGGGCGCGATGCGCAGTTTGCGCGCGGTGTCGTGCCACAGCCCCATGCGCTGCTCCACCTGGGCAAGGTTGTCAGGGTCCAGGTCGGCGTGTTTTAGGTAATTGGCAAGGTCATAACTGGCCTCACGCACCAAAATCTCGCCTTCAGACAAGGTGTTGCGTATGCCTTCCAGGGCTGGATCGCGCGTGGCCAAATGACCCAATTTGTCGATCAGGTGAGTCAATTGATCAAGGAGCGATTGCTCGTTATTCGCCAGCACATCGCTGGCGTGTTGTGTGCCTTCAATCAATTCGGCACTGTGGCTTAATCGGTCAAATTCGCTGCTCAGGCTTTCCCATTCCTTGGGTTTTGGATTAACCCGCTGCAACAGGTCCTGCTTCCATTGCAGGTTTTCTAGCCTTGCGGCGCGATCGGCTTGGCCAGTTTGCGCCTGCGCGAGGAGTTTTTCTGCTTGGCGAAGCACCGAGTGGGTTTGTGCGGTTTGCTCCAGCAATGTTGTGTGTTGGGCAAAATCGTCCAGCAAGCGGAGTTGCTCCGCCGGCTTGGCCAAGGTTTGGAATGCGTGTTGCCCGTGAATGTCGATGAGGGTTTCGGACAGCGCTTTGAGCGTGCTGGCGGGCACCGGGGTGCCATTGACGTAGGCTTTGGAGCGACCATTGGATTCCAGCGCGCGGCGCAGGTGCAGTTCGCCTTCACTGCTGTCGATGGATTGCTCATCCAGAATCGCCTTGGCCGCAGGGTTGAGGTCAAACACCGCTGTGATGTTGGCCCGCTCGCACCCTTCCCGAACTTGCCCAGCGTCGGCACGGCCGCCCAGGCACAAGGAGAGCGCATCGATCAGGATGGATTTGCCTGCGCCGGTCTCGCCAGACAACACAGACATCCCTGGTTCAAAGTGAAGGTCAACCTTGTCAACGATTACAAAGTCTTGAATGGTCAAACTACTTAGCATGGCCGCTGTCTCTTAGTCCTCGCGTGCGATGCGCCACGTCGGTGAGGCTGGCGCTCCAATGTAATTTTTGCCTCAACATTGCAAAGTAATCATAGCGTGCAGGGTGCATGAGTTGAATTGGGTTGGGTGACACTTTTATTCTAATTTGATCACCCACCTTGGCCCTGTTGTTGAATTGCATGTCGAAATGCACCCCGGTTTGTTTGCCGCCTGTGACCGTGATGTTGATGGTGCAGTGGTCGGGCAGGGCAATTGGGCGGTTGGTCAGTGCATGCGGAGCCACGGGCACTATCACGATGCCTGCCAGGCTGGGGTGCAGAATAGGCCCGTCAGCGGAGAGCGCATATGCGGTTGAGCCAGTCGGCGTGGACACAATCAACCCATCGGCCCGCAAATCGTACATGAATGTACCGTCCACCTCCACGCGCAACTCGATCATGCCGCCTACAATGCCTCGACTAATCACGATGTCGTTCAGTGCGATGTGTTCACCGATCGGTTTGCCGCCGCGCAGCACCTCGCCCACCAGGTAATGGCGTTTTTCAAGCACATGCTCGCCACGAATGGTTTCGATCAAGGTCGGGTTGATGTCATCCAGTCGAATGTCGGTGAGGAACCCCAAGCGCCCTTGATTGATGCCAATGAGTGGAATTTGTGTGTCTGCCAATTCCCTGGCAATGCCCAAAAATGTGCCATCCCCGCCGATGATGACGGCCACCTTCGCCCGGCGTTTGATGGTGGGCATGTCTGCAAATTCAAAGGGTTCGGTTGCGGGCGGGCTGGGTCTCTTGCGCGCACGCGCCAACACTGTGTCGGCAACCAGCACCTTGAATCCGTGGGACAGCAACAGATCAACTACGGCGCGCCAAATCGCTTGCTTGTGGGAGGCGCCATGTTTGGCAAACACGGCTATGCACATCCCTTGTTGTTTTGGCATGCTGAAGGTCCTGTTTTTGTCGTAAAGTGGGGTCTA
The DNA here is from genome assembly GCA_036275655.1 of Limnobacter sp. Classification (GTDB taxonomy): domain Bacteria; phylum Pseudomonadota; class Gammaproteobacteria; order Burkholderiales; family Burkholderiaceae_B; genus Limnobacter. The sequence continues at coordinate 3,170 of DASUDK010000107.1, forward strand.
GCCCCTAATCGTATCGCAACCCGCATTTGAAGTGACAACGATGATCGACGAACGCGCCCGTTCCCTCCTCAAAACACTGGTCGAACGTTACATTGCCGATGGCAGTCCGGTGGGTTCCCGTGCTTTGTCCAAATGGTCTAGCTTGGATTTGAGTCCGGCCACCATTCGAAATGTGATGGCCGATCTCGAAGAAATGCGTTTGGTGGTGTCTCCACACACATCGGCAGGCCGTGTGCCCACGCCTCAGGGTTACCGCATGTTTGTAGACTCGCTGCTCACGGTCAAACCCTTGGCCAGCGACGTACAGGCGATGCTCAATGGCGGGATTCAGCGCGATGATCCCAATCGGGTGCTGAATCGGGCAGTCAATTTGCTGTCCAGTTTGTCCTCATTTGCCGGGGTGATTACCGCCCCAAAGCGCGCCGCCTTATTTCGGCAGGTGGAGTTTTTGGGCTTGTCTGACCGCAAGGTGCTGTTGATCATCGTCACCCCCGATGGCGATGTACAAAACCGCATTCTGATTGTAGACAAACCTTACACCCAGTCGGAGTTGACTCAGGCAGCCAATTTTTTCAATCACCATTTCTCGGGTTTGAGTTTTCAGGAGGCCAAGCAGCGTCTGGCCCAGGAGCTGCACCAGATCAGCCAAGACATCAGCAAGCTGATGCAGGCGGCAGTCAATGCAGGCACCGAGGCCCAAGAGAGCCAGGCCGATGGCGTGCTGTTGTCGGGCGAGCGCAAGTTGCTCGATGTGAGTGACCTGTCCACCGACATGGAACGTTTGAAAAAGATGTTTGGTGTGTTTGAACAACGCACCGCTTTGTTGCGCTTGCTGGAGAGCTCCCATCGCGCAGAAGGTGTGCAGATCTTTATCGGGGGCGACTCCAGTTTGGTGCCCATGGAAGAAATGAGTGTGATTTCTGCGCCTTACCAGGTGAACGGCGAGGTGGTGGGCACCCTCGGTGTGATTGGTCCAACCCGCATGGCCTATGAGCGGCTCATCCCAATCGTGGACATCACCTCAAAGCTGGTGTCCTCTGCACTCTCTGACCCCGAGTAAAGCCAGCCAAAGGTTGCCCTGGCTTGCACCCTTGCGGCGCCACCTCGCTCAGAGTCTGGTTATACTTTGGGGTCCTTGTTTTTCAGGTTGTACCCATGCGCACAGAAGCCCCGTTTCGCCATGGCACCCCGCAAAAAACTGCGGTGCTCTTGGTTAACCTCGGCACGCCCGACCAGGCCGACACGCCGTCGCTTCGGCGTTACCTCAAGCAGTTTTTGTCCGACCCACGGGTGGTGGAGATCCCCAAGCTGATTTGGTGGATCATTTTGAATTGCATTATTTTGCAGATCCGCCCCCGCAAGTCTGCCGCAAAATACGCCACGGTGTGGACGCCCGATGGTTCGCCCTTGCTGGCCATTGGCAAACGGCAGGTTTTGCGTTTGAGCGAAGGCTTTAAGGCGCGCCGCTGGGATGTGCGTGTCGATTTGGCCATGCGCTATGGCAATCCATCGGTGGCGCAGCGCATGGATGCGCTGCGGGCTGCAGGTTACGATCGTGTGCTTGTGTTTCCTCTCTACCCACAATACGCAGCAGCCACCACGGCCTCGGTGTTTGATGCAGTATTTGATTGGGCCCGCCCCGTGCGCAACTTGCCAGAGCTCCGCATGGTGAAGCATTATCATGACCATCCTGCCTACATTCATGCACTGGCTGAAAGTGTAAGAAGGCATTGGGCGGCCAAGGGCAAGCCAAACTTTGAACAGGGCGATGTGTTGCTCATGAGTTTTCACGGCGTGCCAGAAATGACTCTGATGAAAGGCGATCCCTACCATTGCGAGTGCCAAAAAACGGCTCGTCTGGTGGCTGAGGAATTGGGCCTGAAGAAGGGGCATTACAGGGTCACATTCCAAAGTCGGTTTGGCAAAGCGAAGTGGTTGGAGCCATACACCGATCAAACCCTCAAGGCGCTGGGGCAAGCGGGCACCAAGCGCATCGATGTGATGTGCCCGGGTTTTATGGCCGATTGCCTGGAAACACTGGAAGAGATCAATCAGGAAGGTCGTGAGGATTTTCAGCACGCCGGGGGTGGTGAGTTCCACTACATCGAATGCTTGAACGACAGCGACATGGCCGCTGCCATGCTCACCGAAATCACAGGCCAACACCTTCAAGGCTGGCCCGTGGACATGGGCTATGAAGAAAGCATGGCCAACGAACTGGCCGAAAGCAGAAAACTAGCCCTGGCCATGGGTGCGAAAGAGGCTTGATCATATAAAACAGGGCAGGTTGGCAGCATATGTTGCAATTTGCCCTTGAAATGGGGTGAAGTGCCCCCACATCCCCGGCATTGTGTCGGGGATTTTTTATTGTTGGAGGAAAAAACATGTCGGAACCCACTGGAAAGCCCAATCCGGACGAAGTGAATTCGCCGGAGCAGCAGGCACCAGACAAGCCAGAGGCTCGGGCTGCTGACCAGGCCAGTGCTCAAGAGGCAGGGCAGGCGGGCGAGCAGCATGCGGACCCAGTGCAGGCATTGCAGAACCAGTTGAATGCGGCCCGCGAAGAAGTGGCCAAAGCCAAAGAGGTCTACCTGCGATTGGCCGCCGACATGGAAAACCTGCGCAGGCGCACGCAAGAGGATGTGGCCAAAGCTCACAAATACGCCATTGAGGGATTCGCCGAGGCCTTGCTGCCCGTGCGCGACAGTCTTGAGATGGCCTTGGCACTTGAAAACCAGACCCTGGAAACGTTGAAAGAAGGGGTGTCCGCCACATTGCGGCAGCTTGAGGCGGCTTTTGAGCGAGGCAAGGTGGTGGTGTTGAACCCGGTGGGTGAGAAGTTTGATCCCAAATCGCATCAAGCGGTGGCCATGGTGCCCGGCAATTCTGTAGAACCCCCGGTCGCAACCAACCACGTGGTGGCGGTGCTGCAAAAGGGCTATCTGCTCAATGAGCGGGTGTTGCGCCCGGCGCTTGTGTCGGTCGCCCAGTAAACAATTGAAAACCACTTGAACTGCATGGGATTAACCCCATATCAGGCATAACAGAATTAAGAAATCACGGAGAAACACATGGGAAAAATCATCGGCATTGACTTGGGCACCACCAACTCCTGCGTTGCAGTGTTTGAAGGCGGCGGTTACAAAGTCATTGAGAACTCGGAAGGCGCGCGCACCACGCCCTCCATCATTGCCTACATGGAAGACGGCGAAATTTTGGTGGGTGCACCGGCCAAGCGCCAAGCTGTGACCAACCCCACAAACACCCTCTATGCTGTTAAGCGCCTGATTGGCCGCAAGTATGAAGACGCAGAGGTTCAGAAAGACATCGACCTGATGCCCTACGATATCCTCAAGGCTGACAACGGCGACGCTTGGGTGAAGGTGCGCGACCAAAAGCTGGCGCCCCCACAGGTGTCTGCAGAGGTGCTGCGCAAAATGAAGAAAACCGCCGAGGATTATCTGGGCGAAGAAGTGACCGAGGCCGTGATCACCGTGCCCGCATACTTCAACGACAGCCAACGCCAAGCCACCAAAGACGCCGGTCGCATTGCCGGTCTGGATGTGAAGCGCATCATCAACGAGCCCACAGCAGCGGCCTTGGCCTTTGGCATGGACAAAGCCGAGAAAGGCGATCGCAAAATTGCCGTGTACGACTTGGGCGGTGGAACCTTTGACGTGTCCATCATTGAAATTGCAGACATCGATGGCGAGAAGCAGTTTGAAGTGCTTTCGACCAACGGCGACACATTTCTGGGTGGTGAAGACTTCGACCAGCGCATCATTGATCACATCATCGATGAGTTCAAAAAGAACAACGGCGTGGATCTCTCCAAAGACCCCATCGCCCTGCAGCGCATCAAGGCCGCTGCAGAACGCGCCAAGATCGAGTTGTCGTCTTCGCAGCAAACCGAGATCAACGAGCCTTACATCGCCATGGCCAATGGCGCGCCTGTGCACCTCACCACCAAGCTGAGCCGTGCCAAGCTGGAAGGTCTGGTGGAAGACCTCATCTCCCGCACCATCGAGCCCTGCAAAACCGCACTGAAGGACGCGGGATTGTCTGCTTCTCAAATTGACGATGTGATTTTGGTGGGTGGCATGACCCGCATGCCCAAGGTGCAAGAGGCGGTTAAAAACTTCTTCGGCAAGGAGCCACGCAAAGACGTGAACCCGGACGAAGCGGTGGCTGCAGGTGCTGCCATTCAGGGGTCGGTGTTGAGTGGCGACCGCAAAGACGTGTTGTTGCTGGATGTGACGCCTCTCTCATTGGGCATTGAGACCATGGGTGGCGTGATGACCACCATGATCTCCAAGAATACGACCATTCCCACCAAGTTCAGCCAGGTGTTCTCGACAGCCGACGACAACCAGCCCGCGGTGACCATCAAGGTGTTCCAGGGCGAACGCAAAATGGCCAACGACAACAAGAGTCTGGGCGAATTCAATTTGGAAGGCATTCCACCTGCACCTCGCGGTGTGCCTCAAATTGAAGTGACCTTCGACATTGACGCCAACGGCATTTTGCATGTTTCCGCCAAAGACAAAGGCACTGGCAAAGAAAACAAGATCGTCATCAAGGCCAATTCGGGTTTGAGTGAAGATGAAATCCAGAAGATGGTGAAAGACGCAGAAGCCAATGCGGCTGACGACGCCAAGCGCCGTGAGTTGGCCGAAGCCAAGAACCAGGCCGATGCGCTGGTGCACAGCACCCGCAAGAGCCTCGGTGAATATGGCGACAAGCTGGATGCCGGTGAGAAAGAAAAAATTGAAGCCGCATGCAAGGCTTTGGAAGAGGCTGCAAAGGGCGATGACAAAGACGCCATTGACGCCAAAACCAAAGAACTGGCTGAGGCTGCGCAAAAGCTGGGCGAAAAAATGTACGCTGACATGCAGGCCCAGCAGGCAGCCTCGGGCGCAGCAGAAGGCGCCGCACCAGGTGGTGGCGCTGAGCAAGCCAGCAACAGCAAGGCCGATGCGGACGACGTTGTAGACGCCGATTTCAAAGAAGTGAAAGACAAGTGATCGGTTGTTAAGGCAAGCGTGCATGCGCTGCCTGTGAGAACGCATTCACAGGCGCGCATGCCCACCAGCAAGGGCGTTGAGGCACATTCGTGGCTTTCGCCCTTTTTGCATAGAGAAGAACATGGCAAAACGGGATTTTTACGAGATTTTGGGTGTACAGAAAAACGCCACCGACGATGAGCTGAAAAAGGCTTATCGCAAGATGGCGATGAAGTATCACCCGGATCGAAACCCTGGCAACGCAGATGCAGAAGCCAAATTCAAAGAGGCCAAAGAAGCCTACGAAATGCTGACCGATCCTCAAAAGCGTGCAGCATACGATCGCTATGGTCATGCCGGTGTAGACCCCAACATGGGCGCGGGTGCGCGCGGTGGCGCAGGGGGTTTTTCGGATTTTTCTGATGCGTTTGGCGATATTTTTGGCGACATCTTCGGAGGCCGCGCAGGCGGTGGTGGTCGTCAGTCCAATGTGTACCGCGGTGCCGACCTGAAGTACAACATGGAGATTACGCTGGAGCAGGCGGCCAAGGGATTTGATACGCAAATCCGTGTGCCCGTTTGGGACAATTGCGGCACCTGTGCAGGCAGTGGTGCAAAACCAGGCACCAAGCCAGAAACCTGTTCAACCTGCGGTGGATCTGGCGCGGTGCGCATGACGCAAGGGTTTTTCAGCGTGCAGCAAACCTGCCCCAAGTGCCACGGCACTGGCAAGATGATTGCGCACCCGTGCCACGACTGCGAAGGTTTGGGCCGCAAGAAAACCAACAAGACCCTTGAGGTGAAAGTGCCAGCCGGCATTGACGATGGCATGCGTATCCGACTGAGTGGCAAGGGCGAGCCGGGCGTGAATGGTGGGCCTGCAGGTGATCTGTACGTGGAAGTGCACATCAAAGAGCACGCCGTGTTCCAGCGTGATGGCGATGATTTGCATTGTGAAATGCCTGTGTCGTTTGCCACTGCAGCCCTGGGGGGGGCGATCGAAGTGCCCACGCTGGGCGGCAAGGCGTCTTTTGAGATTCCCGAAGGCACCCAGACCGGCAAAACCTTCCGGCTGCGTGGCAAGGGCATCAAAGGGGTCCGGTCTTCTTACCCAGGCGACTTGTTTTGCCACATCGTGGTTGAAACGCCGGTGCGTTTGTCGGATCGCCAAAAAGAGCTGCTCAAAGAATTTGAGGCCTCTTGCACCGCCGATGGCGACAAACACTCCCCACGTGCAAAGAGCTGGATGGACAAGGTTAAGGATTTTTTTGGTTGATGAAGTCAAACTGTGCAGCATTGCCCAACCTTTGAGCTTGGCAATGCTGCGCAGACGCGCGGAATCTCTATTGTGGATTGCCGATTTGAGCGGTGGAAGAGTCGCTGGCCTCGTAGCCTAGGCGAACATAAATTGGCGCGTAGGGCTCGGCTTGTGTGACTTTGACCAACCCTTCCCGAGTCAGCTCCAGCATCGCGATGAAGTTCACCACCACCACAGGCACGCCCCGTGCCACTTCAAACATGTCAAAAAACTCCACAAATTTGTGAGTTTGAAGTTTGCGCAAAATCATGGTCATGTGCTCGCGCACAGACAACTCCTCGCGTGCAATGGTGTGTGCTTTTACCAGAGATGCCCGCCGCAAGATTTGCGCCCACGCCTCTTGGAGCTCCTGAGGCGATACGTCGGGGAAGCGTTCTACTGTGGCTGGGTCGTGGTATGCGTGGGCGATCCAGAAATCCCTGCCCACCAGAGGAATTTTGTCCAACGCTTGCGCAGCCAGTTTGATTTGCTCGTATTCGATCAAGCGTCGCGCCAGTTCGGCACGCGGGTCTTCGGCCTCTTGATCGCCATCTTTCGGGATCACAGGCAGCAGCATGCGTGATTTGATTTCAATCAGCATGGCAGCCATCAACAAATACTCCGCCGCCAGCTCTAAATTGCGCGTGCGAATTTCATCCACATAGCTCAGGTACTGCCTGGTGAGCTCGGCCATGGGGATGTCGAGAATGTTGAAGTTTTGCTTGCGAATCAGGTAGAGCAACAGGTCCAGCGGACCCTCGAATGCCTCTAAAAAAACCTCCAGCGCGTCGGGTGGAATGTAGAGGTCTTTGGGCACATTGAACAGTGGCTCGCCATACAGGCGCGCCAAGGCCAAACCATCCACCACATTGGGCGTGCTGTCGGGTTGATCGCTCTGTTGAACGTCGCTCAGGCTGGTGCTCAAGAGATGTGCCCTGGCTCAGTCAGTGGCTTACTGTTGGCCGTCGCCGCTTTGGTACACGTAGGGCTTTTGGGCCACCTTGGCCTGCTTGAAGCCCTCTTGCAATTGGCGATCCAGTTGTTTGTCCCACAACAAGGCGCGTCCCTTTTGCTGTTCGGCTTCCAGGTGAGGGCGCTCTTGTTTGAGCTGGCTTAAAAACTGGGTTGCTTCAGATTCGTAATGGGCCATGGCAAGTGTGCAATTTAAATTGAATAAACAGTATTTTAGCAGCGTTTAGGAAAGTGGCCGTTAGCTGATTTTCATGCCGGGGGACAGTTTGCCCAAAGCGGTGAGTGTGCTCAGCGCCGTGTCATCATCGCTGGCGGCACACAACACCATGCCTTCGGAGACTCCAAACTTCATTTTGCGCGGTGCCAAGTTGGCCACCACGACCACATATTGCCCGGTGAGTTGCTCTGGCCGGTAGTGGGCTGCAATGCCTGAGAAAATATTCCGGGGCTTGTCTTCACCCAGATCCACCGTGAGTTGAAGCAGTTTGGTGGAGCCTTCAACGGCATTGCATGCTTTGACCAGACCGATGCGCAGATCAAGTTTGGCGAAATCTTCGATGCCGATGAACTCACTTGCTGCGCCGCTTGCCAAGGCCCCCTCCGTGCCTTTTGATGATATTTTCACATCCGCTTTTGCAGGCGCCTGTGCATTGGGGGCCAGCGTTTGTTTGTTGGCTTCAATCAAGGCGTCAATCTGCTTTTGGTCCACGCGCTGCATCAGGTGCTTGAAAGCCTGCACGGGTGTTGCGCTACTCAAAGGTGTGTTCACATCTGCCCAGGTCATCGGGGCAACGCCCAGAATGCCCTCGGCATGGCCTGCCAATACTGGCAGAACTGGTTTGAGATACAGCGTTAGCAGGCGGAATGCCTCTAGGCAAATGGAGCACGCGGTTTGCAATTCATTTTGCTTGTCTGGGTTTTTGGCCAGCTCCCATGGCTTTTCCTGGTCCACATAGGCGTTCACCTTGTCTGCACAGGCCATCACTTCGCGGATGGCTTTGCCGTATTCGCGTTCGTCGTAGTGGGTGGCAATTGCCGATGCTTGTGCACGAATGTCCGCGAGAAGCGGGTGCTGCATGGCGGTATCCAACACACGGCCCTCGAAGTTTTTCACCAGGAAGCCCGCGCTGCGGCTGGCAATGTTGATGTATTTGCCCACCAAGTCGCTGTTCACGCGGGCGGTGAAATCTGCAAAGCTCAGGTCCAAGTCTTCCATGGTGGAATTGAGTTTGGCCGCAAAGTAATAGCGCAGCCATTCTGGATTCAAGCCTTGTTTGATGTAGCTTTCCGCAGTAATGAAGGTGCCGCGGCTTTTGCTCATTTTGGCGCCATCGACAGTCAAAAAGCCGTGGGCATTGACCTTGGTGGGTGTGCGCAAACCCGCAAACTGAAGCATGGCTGGCCAGAATAGGGCGTGGAAGTAAAGAATGTCTTTGCCGATGAAGTGAATCATCTCGGTCTTGGTGTCTGCTTTCAAGAATTCTTGATAATCGACTCCAATTCTTTCGCAGAGGTTTTGGAAGCTGGCGAAGTAACCCACTGGGGCATCCAGCCACACATAAAAGTATTTGCCTGGCGCATCGGGAATCTCAAACCCAAAGTAAGGCGCATCGCGGGAAATGTCCCAATCGGCCAGTTTGCCACTGCCTTCTTCACCCAGCCACTCCTGCATTTTGCGGCTGGCTTCCACCTGCAAGCGGCCTTCGCTTTGGGTCCATTGGCGAAGGAAATTTTCGCAGCGCGGGTCAGAAAGCTTAAAGAAATAATGGTCGGAGCTTTTGCGCACGGGCGCCGCACCCGACACAGTGGAGTAGGCGTTTTTCAGCTCCGTGGGTTGGTAGGTGGCGCCGCACACTTCGCATGAATCGCCGTATTGGTCTTTTGCACCGCACTTGGGGCATTCGCCCTTGATGAATCGGTCCGGCAAAAACATTTCTTTGACCGGGTCATAAAACTGTTCAACCGAGCGGGTTTGAATAAGCCCTGCATCGCGCAATCGTGTGTAGATGGTTTCGCAATGGGCTTTGTTCTCTGGTGCGTTGGTGGAATAGTAATTGTCAAAGCCCACATGGAAGCTCGCAAAGTCGCGCTGGTGCTCTGTGCTGACTCGGGCAATCAGTGCTTCAGGGCTGATGCCCTCTGCTTGTGCACGCAGCATCACGGGTGTGCCATGCGTGTCGTCGGCGCACACGTAATACACCTCGTTGCTCTGCATTTTCTGGAAACGAACCCAGATGTCGGTTTGGATGTATTCAACCAGGTGGCCCAGGTGGATGGCGCCATTGGCGTAGGGCAGGGCAGAGGTAACAAGAATTCGGCGTGTCACGGTGTTGCTCATGGGGGTGATTTGACGTGAAGGCGTTATTGTACGCCGTATTGCAGGTTCATCCGTGCCACACGCTGGCAGATCGCCCCTGTGCGGGAGAAGGTGACGGTTTTTGGTGCCCGGGACCGGAATCGAACCGGTACGCCCCTTTTACGGTAAGCGACGGATTTTAAGTCCGTTGTGTCTACCAATTTCACCACCCGGGCCGATGGCAGGCAATCTGGAGGCGGGGGTCGGAATCGAACCGGCGTACACGGAGTTGCAGTCCGCTGCATGACCACTCTGCCACCCCGCCAAGGGTTGTGCCCCTGTGTAGGCACTGCAGACAAGGAAAAGGGGAAGTGTATCACTTCCCCTTTGGAATTTGGAGCGGGAAACGAGGCTCGAACTCGCGACCTCAACCTTGGCAAGGTTGCGCTCTACCAACTGAGCTATTCCCGCGTTTCTCAGTAACTTGCGTTTGCTGAGAGAACGAAATTATAGCAAGAAAAAAAATTGTGTCAAACAATTTCGCCACATTTTTTTGTTTATTTTCAGGTTGCCTAAATATTGGGCAAACGCAATGCTGCCGCGGGTTTCCAGAAATTCATGCCCACGGCTTGCAAGCTATTGATTGCTCTCAGAAATGTATTTTTCCCAGCCGTTTTTGCGCAGTTCGCAGGCGGGGCATTGCCCACAACCGTATCCCCAAACATGCCGCGTGGAGCGGTCTCCGGTGTAGCAGGTGTGGGTGTTTTCTACCAGAATATCAATCAGCGCTTGGCCGCCAAGCTGTCGCCCCAGTGCAAAAGTCTCTGTTTTGTCTATCCACATCAGTGGCGTTTCAAAGCGGAAACTGCTCGCCATGCCCAAATTCGTGGCCACTTGGAGCGCTTTGAGGGTGTCTTCCCGGCAGTCTGGGTAACCCGAAAAATCGGTTTGACACATGCCCCCCACCAAGGTACTGAGGCCCCGCCGATAGGCCACGGCCGAAGCAATCATAAAAAACACCAGGTTGCGCCCTGGCACAAATGTGTTGGGCAAGCCGCTTTCAGTGAGTTCAATTTTGCGCTCTTCGGTGAGCGCGCAGTCCGAAATCTGGCCTAGCCATCCCAGATCAATCACCCGGTCCTCTCCCAGTTTTTGTGTCCAATTCGGGTAGGCCGCTTTGATTTTATCCAGCACGTCCAGCCTGCACTGCAGTTCTATCCGGTGGCGTTGGCCGTAGTCAAATCCAATTGTTTCAACATGGTCAAAGTGGGTGAGTGCCCAAGCCAGGCAAACGGTGCTGTCTTGTCCGCCAGAGAACAGGACCAAGGCTTTTTTGTTCATTGTTGGTGTGGAAGATGGGCTTTGAAGAGCGCTTATTGTACCGCCATCAAAAACAAAAACCCCCGCAATTTGGCGGGGGTTCTCTTGCGACTGCCTCTGGACACAAGCTCTCTTAGCTCGCCATGCCTGCAGAAATTGCATACTTGACCAACTGGACGCTGGAGTCCAGGTTCAGCTTTTGCAGAAGCCTGGCGCGGTAGGCGTCGATTGTCCTGGGGGACACTTTCAGCAATTCGGCGATTTCCCGGCGTGGGCGGCCCTGTGCGATCAAGGTGAGCACTTGTCTTTCGCGGCGGGTCAACTGTGCAGAGTCTTCCTGGTCGTGGAGCTCGTACATTTGGCTGGGGCGGTCCTGCCGTTCTGGCATGGCGTTCGAACTGCTTCGGGCATTCACAAGTTCTGGGGCGACGTAGCGTGTGCCGGCGGCCACGGTGTCTATCGCCTCGCGCAGGGTTTCGACAGATGACTGACGTCCCACACAGGCCCAAACGCCCGGTTTAAACGCCATGCCAAGGATGTCTTGAGCCGTGCCTTCGCACACCAGCACCACCCGGACATCTGCATAGTGTTCACCAATGTGGCGCACCACCAGTTCGCCATGGCTGTTGTTGCGTTCAATGGTCACCACCACAATCCTGGTCTCGGCGCTGGCCAAATGGTTGTCGATTTCGTCGAGGGTGGTGCGGTTGGTCACAAACATGGGCTGAAGGCTGACAGTGCGCACACTTTCTTGAGCCTGGCCACCCATGTCACGGGGAATCGGTTGTCTGCCGGTTAAGCCCTTGTCATTTTTCATAATCCCACCCGTGTGTGGCTGGCTAGGCCAGCTCGGTCTTAATGTCATGTTGACGCCCCGTATGGTTTGGTTTTCGTGTGTTTACCACTGATTTGAAGATTTGTACTTCTGGCCCCAATTTTTGGATTCAAAGCCATGTAAGCAAAGTGATTGGGAACAACCAATTTAAGGGGGGGTAAATCTCGGGGGTGTGTAAGCAAAAAGATTACAAAGGCTGGTTAGGCGTGATAAGTTTTGTTAGTATCCCTAGACTTGGGGATTACTTATAAGTTACATCCCCCTACGTTGGGTGGCCCATTCGGTGGTTTGAGCAGTAAAACTTGGCCTTTTTGACGGACTTGCAGGTCCAGCTCGACTGTACATTGATTTATGTATACCTGTTCATACTGATACTTCGTCTCGGGGATTGCCAAGTTGAGAGAAGAACTTGCCGCTTTGATTGAACGGATCGCCAATCGCGACCGCAAGGCTTTTGAAGAGCTGTATAGGCTCACTTCCCGCAAAATGTTTGCGGTGGCCTTGCGCATTGTGCGAGAACCGGGCTTGGCGCAGGACGTCCTTCAAGATGCATACATACGGCTTTGGCGTTATGCACACACCTTCAACAACAAGCTCTCTGCCCCCGAAACATGGCTTCATCAAGTGGTGCGTAACCGCGCGCTGGATCTGATCGCGCAGCAGGGTCACACTGTGAATTCCATTCCGCTTGATCACTTTGCAGATCAGGAAGATGGCGTGGATGAGGCCTTGTTGGAGGCTCACTCTGCCTCCAGCGATGAAAATGAGAACACCCGTGTGATGCAGGCCTGTGTGCAGCGACTTGAGGGCAAGTACCGTCAAGTGCTGACCTTGGCATACACCCATGGCATGAGCCATGCCGAAATATCTGATCACCTGGATGTGCCTCTCGGGACTGTTAAAACCTGGGTTAGACGGGGCTTGATCGAACTGAAAACGGTGTACGACGAATTCCAGTCGGAGGGGTTGGCCGGTGTGCTGGCCGACGGCAAACAGCGGCGCCAGGACACGGAGCAGTCTGGCTATTTGGCCTGAGGAGACAAAATGACTGAGGATGACAAGAACTGGTTGGCTGCGGACTACGTGCTGGGTGTGATGCGAGGCGCGGAGCGCACAGCATTTGAACTCCAGCTGAAAAGCGATCCAGGTCTGGCCAAGCGGGTTTTGGATTGGCAGCAGCGCTTGAGCTTAATTGAGCCAGGTGCCCATGCGATGCACGCGAGCATGACCGATGAAGAGGTGGATGCGGCGCTGTCAAACGTGTTTGACCGGGTGTGCAAGGCCATTGATGGTCAAAACGAATCTGCCGCTCATCTGCCCAATCCATTGACCCGGTTGAGTCGAGAGCAACTGGCTGGCATGCGGCCCGCGGTTGTTCGCTTGGTGGCGTCTTATTTGGTGTTGCTCGAGCGCTTGAAAGCGCAGCAAGCCCGATTGGCTGGTTCGCCAAGCGCGGCCTGAGGCAAGGGAAACGGAATGTCTGTCAAATATTTGTTCAAAGAGCGTTTAGAAGCCTTGTGGAATTTTGGCTTGAAAGCTGAAAAAGACCATGAGGATGGCGCTCAGCCGGATCAGCCTGCTGCGGTCGACTCCAAGCGGGTTGAAGGCATTATTCGTGGCGCGCTGCCTTTGCTCAAACGGGCGGCCTTGCTGTCCATTTTTGTAAATCTGGTTGCATTGTTTCCAGCGGTGTTTTCTTTACAGGTCTACGACCGGGTAATTTACCGCTCAGGGCTCAACACCCTGACTGCCCTGCTCATCGGCATGGGCATTTTGCTGGCTGCAGATTTGATCCTGCGCTCTTTCCGCGCCCGGGTGTTGCGGGTGGCTGCCGTTAAAATCGACGGTCAGGTTGCAAGCAAGCTGATGAACAAAATTCTTGCGATCCCATTGCGGGAATTGGAAGCCAAATCCACCGCCGCTTGGTACGCCTTGTTCAAAGACGTGGACACCGTGCGGGTGGTGTGGAGTGGTGCAGTGGCCATGACCATTTTGGACCTGCCTTTTGCGATATTGGCCATCGGCCTGATTGCCACAATCGCCATGCCAATTTTGCCGGTGGTACTGATTGGACTTGCCTGCCTGGCGGCGCTGTCTTGGTACAGCGCTGGGGAGTTTCGCAAACGCCGCGTGGAGGAGTTTGCTCGGGCCCGCCGTCGGGATGAGGTGCTCGCCGAGGTGTGTCGGGGCCGTGAGGCCATCAAATCGCTGGTTCAGGACGACTCTGCGAAACGCGCCTGGGTGTCCAGCTACAACGCATGGGTGCAGGAGTCTTTCCAAAAAAATGGCGAGATGGAAGACCAGCGCGAATTGGCGATGACAATTATGCTCTGCGTGAACGTGGCGATCACGGCGGTTGGGGCTTATGCGGTGATCAACCAATGGATGACCGTGGGCGGTTTGATTGCTTCTAACATGTTGGCAAGCAAAGCCATTGGACCTTTGGCGTCGTTAAGCGGCCACTGGCGCTCGATTGCCAATTCAAGAGAAGCCACGGACCGATTGAACAAGGTGTTTGCTGCCGATGAAGAGAAGCAACACACCGGTTTGAGCTTGCCCATGCCCTCGGGTGCGCTGCGTCTCGAAAACGTGAGTTACCAGCATGTTGGGGCTCAAAAAGAAGTGGTCAAGCAGGTGTCGGCCCAGATCGGGCCGCGAGGCATTTATGGCTTGGCGGGTGACAACGGCGCTGGCAAGTCCACATTGCTGAAATTGTTGCGCGGCTTGTATGAGCCCCAGTCTGGTCGGGTGTTGCTTGACGAATATGATTTGTCCCAATTCTCGCGACAAGAACTGTCCAAGTGGATCGGATTCCTGCCACAAACCTCTCAGTTGTTTGAAGGCACCATCGTTGAGAACCTGCGTCGCTCGAACCCAGACGCCAGCGATGAGCAAATTTTGCTGGCCGCCAAGCGCTCCGGTGCGCATGAGTTCATTGCCAAGTTGCCTGATGGCTACATGACGCAGGTGGGCGAGGGTGGCAATCGTTTGTCGGGTGGTCAACGCCGCCGGGTCGCCATCACGCAGGCGTTTTTGTCGGATGCCCCAGTGCTTTTGCTCGACGAACCCACCAACGACTTGGACTTTGCGGCAGAAACGCATTTGATGGCTGTGTTCAAGAGCCTGGCCACGGTGAAGACCATTGTGATGGTGACGCACTCGGTGCGCTTGATGTCCATTTGCGACAAGATTATTTACTTGGACAAGGCCTCCAAGTTGCATGTGGGCGCAACGCCCGAGATGCTCAAACTGTTGTATGGTATTTCTGTGCCAAAGCCAGTGCCAGCCGCACCCAAGCAGCCCGCGCAAGTGACTGACGCAGCCAAGAAGGCCCTGCAAGACAGTTCGGATGCAGGGGATTCCAACAATGGCAGCGGTGGCAAAGCCGCCCAGGCCTGATGAGCGAAGGCAATGAAATGAGCAAGTCTGGCAACGCGCTGGCCGAAGTCGGCAAAACAGAGTTAAAAACCGTGGATGTGCCAAGCTTGTACAAGCCCGGTGGCGGAGGATTTGACACAAAAAGCCGGGTTGCTTTGGGTTTGATTGCGCTGTCCTTGTTCGCTTCTTTGTTCATCCGTGTTGACCAAGTGGTGACCGCGCCGGGCAAGGTGATTCCCTCCACCCGTGTGAAGAGCGTGCAACACCTGGAGGGTGGTATCGTCCAGGATTTGGCGGTAAAAGAAGGCGATTTCGTGAAAGAGGGGGCGGTGTTGGTTCAATTGAACCTTGCCACCTCAGGCATCAACATCGAAGAATTGAAAAGCAGACGCGCAGCACTTGAGATGAGTCGAGCCCGGCTCATTGGCGAAGCCACTGGCAAGCAGCCCGTCTACCCGACCGAAATAACCACCACTTACCCAGATCTTTATCAAACTGAGCAATCTACATATTTGGCGCGTGTCACGGAGTTGCAGGGCATCATTGCAGTGAACGACAGTCAATTGTTGGGCAATCAAGGCAAGGTGGGGGAGTTGCAGGCCAAGTTGGATGGCTTGGAAAACCGTGCGGTGACTACCTTGCGAGAGTTGGAAATTACCCGTGAGTTGGTTCGTGAGCGCCTGGTGTCTCAACTCGAGTACCTGACCAAAAAACGTGAGTATGATTCTTTGACTGCCGAGATTGCCTCTATGCGGCAAACCATTTCTTCTGCGCAGGCCAGTGTGGGGCAAAGCCGGGCCCGCAAGGTGGAGGAAGAAGGCAAATTTCGCCGCCGTGCAGCCGATGAGTTGACCACATTGGAGCGCCAGCTGGCCAGTTTGAAAGAGGAAATTGATCGTGCATCGGACCAACGCGATCGCGCGATCATTCGTTCGCCAATTGATGGCATCGTAAAAAACCTCAAGTTGCAGGCCGTCGGTAACGTGGTTCGGCAGGGTGAACCCATCATGGAGGTGGTGCCGGTGGACGAGGTGTTGGTTGTGGAAACCCGCCTGTCTCCCGCAGACCGTGGTTATGTGAGCATGGATCAGCCAGCCGAGGTGAAGGTATCCGCCTATGACTTTTTGCGGTACGGAACATTGCCTGGCAAGGTTAGCCAGATTGCAGCCGACACAGACCCCGGCTCAGAGGACACTGGTCCCTACTATCGACTGATTGTCAGCACCGACAAGGCATTTTTTGGTACCCCAGAGGCGCCTTTGAGAATATCTCCGGGCATGACTGCTGAGGTGGATATCAACGTGGGCTCTCAACCTTTCATTTATTATTTGCTAAAACCTGTATTGAAGCTTCAGCAAGAAGCATTTAGAGAACCTTAAGTCACACATGACCAAATCCTGGAACAAGGCCCGTCAGGGTCGACGGGCTCGGCGTGGCACCCGTTTGACGGTGCTGTTGGGCCTCTTGATGTTGTCGCCTTTCACGTCCGTTGCCGCACAAGAGCCTTCGGTGGAAGTGATTCAGGCCCCAGTGCTTGATGACTCGGCGGAAACCCCTGCGCGTGTGACTGATCAGCCTGGGGTATTCAACAGCAAAAATCTTCAAACCCGGGCGCGCAGAATCGCCCCAGCGGATGCGGCGACCATGTCCAAGGAGGAGTTGACCAAGGTCCGGTTCATGAACATGTTGCGGACCAATCCCGAGATTGTGACTTCCCGCATCAATGTGAACGCCTCTCAATTCATCGAAGATGGCGCAAGGGCAGCGTACTTCCCTCGAATCACTGTGGGTGCAAACGCCAGTTCCAGCTCCACAGTCACCAACCGTCAGTCCACGGACATCACGGTTACTCAGCCCATCTACACCGCGGGTCGAATCACCGCGCGTGTGAAAGCGGCAGAAACCGATGGCACGATCGCGGACGCCAATTTTGTGAAGACTGTTCAAGATGTGGTGCTTGAGGGATTCTTGGCCCACAGCACCTTGACACGCAACGCTTTGTTGGTGGAAGCCTCCAGGGCTGCCGAAGCGGCTGTGTCTCAACTGCTTGCGTTGGAGCAACGGCGTGTAGAACTTGGCGGCAGTGGTGTAACTGACGCACAGTTCGCCAAGGCTCGGCTTGCGGTAACTCAAGACCGGCTGGTCAATTACGAAGGGCAATTTGAAGAGGCCAGGGCAACGTATTTCCGTTATTTTGGTGCGTATCCCGAGGGGTATAACATTCCAGAGCTTGAAATTCGAAAGGACATGTTGCCGGCCCAGGTAGACGATGCAGTCACCAAGGCGTTGTTTTCCAATCCAGAGATTCGGGTGGCAGAAAGTCAGATTGTAAAAGCCCGGCACACCTACACAGCCGAAGAGGCGAGCCTGTACCCCTCACTGAATTTGGTCGGTATCCAGCAGTTTTTTGGTGAACCTGACCCGTTCACTGGAAAGGACGATGACAGCTCTGTCAACTTGCGCTTGTCGTACAGCGCTTTTTCGGGTGGAGAGCAAGTGGCACGCGTTAACCAGGCCGCAGCCACCATTGACACACGGCGAGCTCAGTTGTCTGCTGCGCGCTTGCGTGTTGAAGAATCGGTTCGATTCCAATGGGGAAAATGGACGGCCGGTCAATCCAGGGCCCAAACCTTGCGAGGTGCGTATTCCGACTCCTTGCAAGTGTTTAAAAACCGCAAGCGGCTTCGTGATTTTGGTCGCGAGACCGTGATTGTGATGTTGGATGCGCAGGTGGAGTACTTCAACGTGCTGATCGCCTACATCAATGCCGTTTTTGACGCGCGCGACGCGAGCTTCCGGCTCATGCACTCCATGGGGTTGATGATGCCCACGCCGGGGGCTGAAAGCGATTGGTTTGCCTTGTTTTTCTCGGATTTGCCTGAGCGACAAAGACTTGAAAAGAGTTTGGAAGAGACTGCCAACATCGCCAGCAGCCCACTGGATGACAAAATTGCAGAGAAGCTGGGTATTCAGGTGACCCCAGGTGAACTTGAAAAGGCCTCTGGATTTGTGTTGACACCCACTCAAAGGCTGGAAGCCCAGCGTGAGGCGAGCAAGTCTCGAATTGGTCAAACAGACGCCGAGCGAAACCTCAAGCCCAGCCTGAAGCCTGCACCGATTCTGGACCCGCGTTTTTATCGGTAAAGTGTTGATTTTTGTCAGTAAAGTGCTCACACTGCTGAATAAGGGCAGTTTTGAGCTGCAAATCGCCGTTTGCTCCGGCCCCATGGCCTGACACACTGGTGCATGCACGATTGACAAGGACACACGCGCGATGGACAAAACCAATCCATGGACAGGCAAATCAAGCGCCGAGGATTTAGAGATCGAACAAGCCGAACACCGTTTGTCTGATCCCGGTTCAGCCAACATGCAGTTTTTGCAGTCCACGCTCACAGGCGGTGGCATTGAGGCGTCTGGATTTGGCGCTGGTGCAACGCCTTGGACGCCGCCCAGCAAATCCAATTCAGCAAATGCGCCACAGTCCGCTGGCTTCTCCGGCCTTGCACCGGCTTTTTCGGGTGTTGGTTTGGTGGGAGCCCTCGCTGGTACCGATTTGTCTGGCCAGGCAACTGCCTTGGGCATCTCCAGTGCCGTGGCTTCCGCTGCGCCAGCCGCCATGGGCAAAACAACCGTGGGTGAGGGCGCTGCATTGGCCGCCCTTGGCCCCAAGGCCCTGGTCCCAAATCTGATGACGGAGCGGTTTTCTGACTCCTTGCCTTTGATGCGGGCCAACAACGATGCGCAAGTGCCACTGTCTCCGGAATATGCGCAACTGATGGCAGTTTTGGGGGCGCCCGTGGATGGGCCACAGGGCGATTCGCTTCAAAATCTTCTGATGGGTGTTGGGGCTGGAACCAGTGCACAAAACCTGGAAGATGCGATCAATGCCGTCATGGATCAGATTTCTTTGATCAACAGCGTGTTTGAGCCGGTCATGGACGGCTTGTCTGGTGATGTGCAATCACAGGTGAGCTTGATGAACAACATGCCAAGCACCGATCTGGGTTTGAATATCCTCAGTGACGCCAGCAACATCAGCGGTAACTTGACCGATTTGTTGGGCTCGCTGGATGTTGGCAACAATCCTCAGATTGGCAGTTTGCTCAATTTGGGGGCAGGGCTTGAAGAAGTCTTGTCGGTTGTCGATTCTTTGCCGATTCTGGATGTGATCACCAATCCAATCACAGACCCAATCATTGAGCCGATCACCGACATTGTGGGTGGCATCACCGATCCAATCACAGACCCAATCATCGATCCTGTGATTGACGTTGTTGGTGGTGTGCCAGGACTGGGCTTGTTGTCTGGCCTGTCAACCTCTGGATCATCGGAAGGCGATGTGGGCCTGTTGGACGGTTTGTCCAGCGGAATTGCATCCACAGCAGGCTCCGAAGGTGGGGCGCTGGATGGCGTACTTGGTGCGCTGGATCCAAACAAACCCGCTTAAATACCCCCACCATTTTGGAGTATGGGTATATTTGAATCCAATCCGGCGCTGCAATCGTATAAAATACAAGTGTTAACATCGATGCGCGTGCCATGTCTTTGCAGACAATTCTACTGACAGTTACTCCTGAGGCAGCCCCCGAGGCCGGGGTTCTGGTGGATGTTGTGCATGCCACATCTCTTCGAGTCTTTGAGCAAAGCAACCCCTACGACGGGGTGAACTCGTTAAAACTCGTTGCTTCCGAATTTTCAGGTGCGAGGAGCATTGCGTCTTCTGACATTCAATTGGGTGAGTTGAGGTGTGTTGCCCAAGCTTGTATCAGTGATGTAAGTCTACTTTCTGGCGATGTCAGTTTGGCGCATGTTGATCCGGCCCTTCTGGCCGACCCAACCATGTCGGGGTTGATGGACGTTATGCAAAATTCTGTAGAAGTTCAAGATCTTGGCGTCGATATTCTTCAGCAAATGCCCGCGCTGCAACAGGGCTTGCACGGCCAATTGAGCCTGGCGGAGCTCAACACCTTGATTTCTCAAGTGCAAGCACAATTGCTCAACATCAATGCATTCAGTCAAGCCCACTACGGTGATTTGACCGCCGATGTGGAGGCTGCGATGGCCCACATTCAGCATTCGCTTTCAGATGAGTTAATCACGTCTGTTCAAGTTGACACGTCCATGTTGATGCAACCTCACTTGGCTGGCTTCGATCACAGTTTGCCCCTGGATGCCACCTTGGACGGGCTTTTCACGTCCCCAGAATCATTCCCGCTGACGCTCGATTTTTCTAGTCCGAGCAGTGTTCAAGAGGCTTCCGAGCTGTTTGCCTCTGCCGGGGGCTCTTCAATCAGTTCCACGGCCAGCAGCGCAGATTCGGGCGATTCTGGCTTTGCATCCTCAAGTGACAACGGGAGTCACAACCTGGGTTGAACATTCTCGTTCAAATGTGATGATGTGATCCAGCTCAAGTTTGATGCCGATCGGCTCGCCGATGGCGTGGTTGTGGTGGCTCGGAACCAGAGCGAGCACCTGAGCGCCACTGTCGAGCTGAAGCGTGTATAAAAAGTCTGCCCCCCGGAACGATTTGCGAATGACTTTGGCCTGCATTGGGCTTGCATCGTCGTGCACAATATCATCCGGCCGGATCAGCACATCAAACTCATCATTTTCTGGCAAATCTTCAGTGGCCACATGCAAATGCGCCAGTTCAATTTGCAAGCCCAGTTCTGTGCGTTTTCCGGGCAAAAACACACCTTGACCAATAAAGTCTGCGACCATTCTGGAGTTTGGCTGGTGATACAAGCTGTAGGAAGATCCCCATTGCTGCAACTCTCCGGCATGCATCACACCAATCCGGTCAGCCATGCTGAAGGCTTCATGCTGGTCGTGCGTCACCAAAATCGCGCTCATGTTTTCAGCTTTTAAGATTTCACGCACTTCGAAGGTCAGGCGCTCTTTCAGCTCGGTGTCCAGGTTTGAAAATGGCTCATCGAGCAAAATCAACGTGGGTTTTGGTGCAAGCGCGCGCGCCAGTGCGACACGCTGTTGCTGCCCGCCCGAAAGCTCATGAGGGTAGCGCTCAGCCAACGCCTCCAGACCGATGAGTGCAAGCAGCTCGGCGCTGCGTTTGCGTTTTTCGGAGTCGCTGGCCTTGTGCAAACCAAACTCAATGTTTTTTCGGACGTTGAGGTGAGGAAACAATGCATAGTCTTGAAAGACCACGCCAACATTGCGCCTTTCTGGATTCTTGACCTTTCCGGCACGGCTCGCCACTTCACCGTTTAATACGATTTGACCGTCTGTTGGCATCAAAAAGCCTGCAATTGCACGGAGCAGGGTGGTTTTGCCGCAGCCCGATGGCCCCAACAAGCACGCGATTTCACCCTGCGCCAACTCAAAACTCACCTGCCTCACGGCAGGCAGAGCGCTGCCCGCATAGGAAATGCTGAGTTGTTTCACAGCGAGAACATTGTTCAAGGTACTCATGTGGATCTGTGCCTTCGGGGGTGCTGTGTATGACCCCAGCGCGGAGCCATTACCACGAACTTAAAGTAAAATCGTTATCAATCTTATTTTGCCATGGCGGGCGGTCTGTTTGTTTACTTTGGGATTCAGAAGCAGGGTTTCTGTGCTGGTGCTGGCCTTGCTCTTGCTGTTGCCGTTTTTGTACCTGTTTGCGATGGCTGCTGCCAGTGTGTTGCAAGCCCCCACAGTGCTTGCCCACTTGGCTGACACGGTGTTGCCCGATTTGGTCGGGCAAACGCTTTACTTGTGTTTTGGCGTGGTGTTGCTGACCAGTTCCATGGGCGTGCTGCCCGCATGGTGGGTCTCGGCCCACGAGTTCCCAGGGCGCAAGTGGTTGGAATGGTTGCTGCTTTTGCCTTTGGCCATGCCTTCTTACGTGATTGCTTACGCTTACACCGATGCTCTGCAGTATTCCGGATGGTTTGCAAGCAACCTGCGCGAGGTTTTTGGTCCAAGCTTTCGGCTTCCAGAAATTCGTTCTTTGCCAGGCGCCGTGTTGGTGTTGAGTTTTGTGCTTTACCCGTATGTATACATCATGGCCCGCACGGCTTTTCTGGGGAGAAGCCCCTCCATGCTGGATGCTGCGCGTTCCCTGGGCCACAGTGCCACCAGCGCATTTTTGCGTGTTGGTCTGCCTGTCGCGCGCCCGGCCTGGGTTGCAGGCCTGGCACTGGTGTTGATGGAGACGCTGTCGGAGTTTGGCGCACTGGCTTACTTTGGCGTGCGCACATTCACCACGGCAATTTTCAGCACCTGGCTCAACATGGGGGATCGACAAAGTGCTGCTTTGCTGGCAGTGATGTTGCTGATTGTGATGTTGGGTTTGATCGCAGCGGAATCCCGAGCGCGTGGAAGAGCCCAATTTTACACCCAGCAGGGGCGAGGCCAGGCGATTGCGCGCTCTCGCTTAAGGGGCTTTCAAGCGTGGTTGGTGTGTGCCCTGTCTACGATGCCTTTTGTGCTGGGCTTCTTGCTGCCTGTTGGTTTTTTGCTTGCCTTGGTGGTTGACTTGGACACGTCGATCAACTGGAGTCGCAGTGTTCAATGGGCTTACCATTCCGCGTTGCTGGGTGCCATGGCCGCCTTGGTGGCGGTGGTCCTCGCCGTGTTTTTGGCTTACGTAAAACGGCAAACCCAAGTGTGGTGGGTGGCTGGCATTTACCGCCTGGTGTCGCTGGGCTATGGCGTACCGGGTGCGATTTTGGCCATTGCCATTCTTTTGCCTTTGGCCGCTTTTGACCGCTTTACCTATGACTTGGGGTGGCAGTTGCCTGCCTTGACAGGAAGCGTGGTGGCCCTGGTGTATGCCTACAATGTACGCTTTACCTCGGCGGCACTGCAATCCGTGGATTCAGGCTTACAACAGATTACCCGCCACATCGATGAATCAGCGCGGGTGTTGGGGCGCACGCCTCGCCAAGTGCTCTGGCAAGTGCATTTGCCTGTCTTGAGGGGTTCAATCGCGACCGGTATTTTGTTGGTGTTGGTCGATGTGATCAAAGAGTTGCCCGCCACGCTCGTGTTGAGGCCATTCGACTTTGACACTTTGGCCGTGGTGTCGTATCAGTTTGCATCGGATGAGCGATTGACTGAAGCGGCGGTGCCTGCACTGACCATTGTGTTGGTGGCGCTGGTGCCTATCTTGTTTTTGATTCGGCAGGGTGCGAAGCAGGCAAGGTCTGTTTCGGCGGGTGGGTGAGCCAGGCTCCATGGTGTTTTTGCGCTTTGCCCCACCGCTTGCGCCTTGAAGCACACCGGGGTCATGCCCCAAAGCGTGCGCCAATCTGTATTTCCCTCCCTGAGCTTGGCCACGCATGTGGCTGGTGCGTCTAAGACCCTTGGTGCGTCCTCATAGACCCGTGGTGTGAGCCTGTTGGCCTTGGATCAGCCCGTGTATCCCTTCTTGCCCCTGGCCAGGGGGCATGCAAAGCGAAAGTGTCGCTGTTGCATCCGGTCCGTCTTGTCGCCAAGCAAGGCTTGTCGAC
>DASUDK010000108.1:0-14212 GCA_036275655.1 Limnobacter sp.
CGATCTTCTGCAAGCGCCAATCCTTTGTCGCGCAGACGCAGGGCAAGGTCGGTGGTGCCAAAAGCAAAGCCACCCTCGGTGCACAAGGGCTCGCAAGCAAGCGCCATGAGGTCGAGCACCAATTCTCGGTGGTGATCCAGCGTGGTGTCATCAAAATAACCAATGTGGCGGGCGGCTTTCTCCATGGCCGCGCGGTCTTCCTTCAAGGCCGCTTTGATCACCTGCTCATAGCCATGCACCAACTTTTTGGTGAAGGCGCGGGTGGCGCCAAAGTCCAGCAACACCACTTTGCCCGTGCTGGGGTTGTAGCGGTAGTTGGCGAAGTTGGGATCGGTTTGCATCAGTCGCATGTGGAACAGCTCCAAGAAAAGCAGTTCAAACAAATGCGACGCCACCTGATCGCGCTCCGCCTGTGGCGCGTGGCTCAGGCTTTCTATGGGTTGCCCCTCCAGGTAACGCATGGCCAACACATTGGAGGTGGTCAAGCGCTGGTCCACGTGTGGCAATTCAAAAGCCGCATGCACGCCAAGCGCACGGCTGTACTGTTCAATGCACTCGGCTTCGCGCAGGTAATCGGCTTCTTCGTGCAGCTGTTTTTTGGCCTCACTGAGCAACGCCGTGAGGTCGAATGACTTGGGCACCAAACCCGTGAATTTTAGGATGCTTGCCACGTTGTCGATGTCGCTGTTGATGCTATCGCGCACCCCTGGGTACTGAATTTTTACTGCCAGCGTTTCACCATGTAGGCTCACCGCCCGGTGCACCTGTCCGATGGAGGCGGCGGCCATGGGCACCAGATCAAATTCCCGAACCTTGCTTTGCCAATCCTGGCCCCACTCGGATTGCAACACAGTGAGCAACTGGGCACGCGGCATGTGCTTGGCGTCTTGGCGCAATCGGGAAAGAATTTCCGTCAACTGCGGTGGCAGCATGTCCCCGGTGTCCATCGAGATCAATTGCCCCAGTTTCATGGCCGCGCCACGGAGGTTGGCCAATTGATCGGCCACTCTTTTTGCGTTCTTTGGGGTGAGCAAAAGGTCACTCAATCGTGGCCGCTTGCCCATGGCCAGTTGCTTGGTGCCATTTTTAACCACGGAACCCGCCACGGTGGTGGCCAGTGCGCCAAATCGACTCAGCCGGGCCAGGCGACTCGCTGGTACAGCGGATTCTTCAGAACTCTTTTTGGGCGTGTTGTGATCTGGCATGTTGGAGGGGTACTGCGTCGACCTCCAAAGTGTGTCATGTTCCTAACCCACTCGGCAAGTTTAAAAAGACAAACCCCAGTGCGTGATGCTGCACTGGGGTTTGCGATCAATCCAACCTGTCTGGAGGATCAGCTGGCATTGATTTCCTCACGTTCCTGAGGAGACAATTTGCGCAACTCGCTCATCACTTCGGCGCGCGTTTTGGTGCTTGCGGTGCTGTTGTGCACATGTTCAGTTGCATCTCCGCCAATCAAATTTTGCTGACTGTGTTGAACCGCACTTGCGGATGGACGCAACACCGCTTGACGTGTGGCTTGGCTGCGCAGGGCGTCGGCTGCATTCACATGGGTGGTGGAGTCGCCCTGTGCGATTGTGGGGTTGGCCATGACTGCGGCTGGCAGTGCGGCAGAAAGGGCCAATATGGAAGTAGCGATGATGTTGCGTGTTTTCATGGTCAATCTCCTGATTGTCGTCGTTTGCTTTGGAGGTCGGTGCGAAAGTGCATCAACCATGAGACACAGTCTACAAACCCAAGAATGACGAAGCCCCCACCTCCAGATTACATATTTGTAATTCATCGCATGCTTGGCCTCTTCTATACTTGAGGATGTTTAACGCGCAGCAAGGGATTGACTTTCCATGAAAATCCTGGTGATTGAAGACGAGGTCAAGCTGGCCAGTTACCTTCAGAAGGGGCTCACAGCCGAGGGGTTTGTGGTGGACCTGGCCCACTCCGGTGTGGATGGTCTTCACTTGGCCACCGAAGGAAAGTACGACTTGTTGATCTTGGATGGCATGTTGCCAGACTTGGATGGTTTGGGCGTGTTGGCTGCGATGCGGCAAAGCATGGACACCCCCGTGCTCATGCTCACCGCCCGCGCCATGGTGGAAGACCGGGTCAAAGGTTTGCAAGCGGGTGCAGACGATTACCTCACCAAGCCATTTGCATTTTCAGAGTTGGTTGCTCGCGTACACGCCCTTGCCAGGCGCGCCGGTGGGCGCAGCTCGGCCCAGCACAACGACACTCACTTGAGCCTGGCCGACCTGGAGTTGGATGCGGTGAAGCGCCAAGCCCGCCGGGCGGGGCAGGATTTGCGCCTCACGGCCAAAGAGTTCAGCTTGCTGTGGTTGTTGTTGCGACGGCGGGGCGAGGTGCTTTCGCGCACCGAGCTCGCAGAGCTGGTGTGGGACATGCATTTTGACAGCGAGACCAATGTGGTCGATGTGGCAGTGCGCCGCTTGCGCAGCAAAATGGACGATCCTTTTGAGTTGCCGTTGCTACACACCGTGCGTGGCATGGGATACGTGCTTGAGGCGCGCACCATGGACCCTGCGCCATGAAACGCCATTCGATTGCACGCCGTTCGGCCTTGCTCATGTCTCTGTTGAGTTTTTTTGGTGTGGGCATGATTGCGGTCTTCAGTTACCAGGCCATTTGCATGTATCAAGACATGCGCCATCAGGAAACCTTGGACCGCGCTGCTGTGGCCATTGAACAAATCTTGGCGAGCCAGCAAGAACTGGTGTCCACAGACATGTGGAACCGGGTCGACGAGTTGTTGCTCACCCTGGGCAATGTGCGGGCCAAGGTGCATGGTGCCGACGGTCAGGTGCTGTATGGTCCGCAGGTGTTGCTTGGTCATTCCAAGGAGCGGGTCACGGCCATGCGCTCGCTGGAGTCTTACGCTGGCACCATGCCCATGCGTCATCTGGAATTGGCATTGGACGTGTCAGAGGATCGCCGGTTTTTAAAATTCATTGGCGTGTTTTTTGTGGCGCTCACGGTGGTGTGGGGATTCGCTGTGATGCTGCTCAGCGGCACGCTGGCGCGGTTTGAACTCAAGCCACTGAACAAATTTGGCAGGCGGATTGCTGCTTTTGACCCCTCCAGCATCAATGCCCGCATACAAACCGAATCGGAGCCCGAGGAGTTGTACCCCGTCATTGAGCAGTTCAATCGCTTGATGGGCAAGGTGGGCCAATACCATGAGCAATTGCGTTCATTCAATTCCAATGTGGCCCATGAGTTGAACACGCCACTGTCCAATCTCACCGTGAGCCACGAGTTGCTGCTGCGCCAAAAGTCCTCTGATCCGGCCGTGTTGTGCGATGCACTGCACAGCCATCTGGAAGAGTTACAACGCATGAACCGCATCATTCAAAGCATGCTGTTTTTGTCTCAAGCCACGCAGGGCGATCAATCTCAATTCCGAGAAGTCGACAGCCTTGCTGCGCTGGCCGCCAAGGTGGTGGATTACATGGAGGCGACCGCTGAAGACAAGGCGTTGTGTATTCAGATTGAAGGCGATGCACATGCAAAAGTGGACCAAGAATTGGTTAAACGTGCGTTGTCCAATTTGCTGTCCAATGCCGTGCGTTATGCCACGCATGGCAGCACGCTTACTTTGAGTATCGAGTCGAACACCCTTACACAACAGGTCAAGTTTTCCGTGATTAATCAGGGCCCTTCGATTCCCGCTGAAAGCCTGCCCAAGCTGTTTGATCCATTTTATCGAGTTGACCAAGCCCGTGGCCACAGCCACCGCAACCATGGCTTGGGCCTTGCGATTGTGGCGGCGATTGCTCGGCTGCACGGTGGAGAGCCTTTTGTGCGCAATCTCACCGGGGGGGTGCAGGTGGGTTTCTCTGTCGCGTCAGGCCAAAGCCTCGTGTAAACGATTACACCTCCGCTGCGTTGAAGGGGGTGATGCATCATCGCCCACATTCACAATAAGGTGTAACTGCCATGTTCAACCGTCGCGATCAAGGTCGCAGCTTCTATTTCAATCCCCCGGCCAAAGCCAATGTATTTAAAAAGATTTTGGGCCGGTTCCTGGCTTTGTCCACACTCATCGCATTTGGGGCTTTGGCTTGGTACGGCGTCTCCAATCACCGCGCCAATGCACCGGCTGAACGCACTTTGGCGTACATCGGTAAAAACGCATGCGAGTACCGTTTTGAAGGCATGGGTGTGAGTCTTATTCAGAGCCATTGCGAGCACAATGAGGGCGTGTATGTCATGACCACCACCGGCATGATGACCGCGCCCCTCATCGACCCCTCGGTGCAAACCCTGCTTGACCAACATGGCTGCGAAGCACCCAATCGTTGTGAATTCCATCTGGAATTGGGGCGCGACGCGGTCCAGGGGCAATTCGAATACACCATCAACGGGCAAGACGGATTCTATGAATTTGATTGGCCCCGGGATGATGAGCCGCGGCTGGTCAAATCATCGGCTTTGTCCGACAGCATCTAGTCTTTCATTCCAAGCAAGTTTTAGGGTTTGACGGTGTTTAAAGCCTCAAGAATTTCACGAATTTTTGGTGGTTTTGCCAACACCTGATTCACGTGGCGCATCGACTCGTGCTCAAAGTCGAGTTGGCGCGCCCATCCGGTGAGCATAAAAATCGGGCATTCCGGGGCCATGGCCTTCACCGCCTCCGACACCTTGATCCCATCCATCCCTGGCATGCCAAGGTCGGTGATCACCACATTGAATGGCGATCCATTTTTTCTCGCTTGCTCAAAGGCCTGCACGCCGCTTTGACCAGACTCGCAGGTGGTCACTCGAAAGTCGCGTGCTCTCAGGCCGTCGCTCAAGGCTTGCAGCACTTTTGCATCGTCATCGATCAACAAAATATGGAGACCTTGCTGTTGCGCTTTGCCTGGGATGTTGCCCACTGCATCGCTTTGCATACTGGGTGCAGATGGCAAACGAATGGTCACCGTGGTGCCTTCGCCAAGGCGGCTTGCAATGTCCACCGCCCCGCCCATGCGCTTGACAATGCCGTAGACCATCGCCAAACCCAAGCCGGTGCCCCGCTCTCCTTTGGTGGTATAAAAAGGCTCCAGGCAGCGTTTCTGAGTTTCTTCACTCATGCCGATCCCATTGTCCTTCACCGCAATGCACACCCAGGATTGTTTGTTGAACACCGCCAGTCGCGCATCCAGCGAGATGGTGCCGCCGGTGGGCAAGGCATCCACTGCATTAAAAATCAAATTGGTCAGTGCTTCCCGAAGCTCTGTCTCGGAGGCATCAATGGGCGACAAATCTGCCTGGCATGTGATTTCAAACTCAATGCGCAAACCACTGCGTTGAGGAATGTCATGCCACCGCGCGCGTGTCAGCTCCATGCTTTGCTCACACACTTGGCGGATGTCCACCGGCGTCAGTGGCGCAACCTCGTCGTTGCCTCTGGAGAATTGGCTCATGCGTTCCACAGTGCGTGCCACATCATCAATGGCCAGTTGGATGGTGGTCAATTGTTTTCTTCCCCGCTCTGAAAGTTGCTTCTCGCTGTTTAACAATGCATCCGTGTACAACGCCACCGGGGATATGGCGTTGTTGATGTCGTGTGCAATTCCTCCAGCCATTTCGGCCAAAGCACGCAGGCGCTCCTGCTGCAGCACCAGCTGCTGTGTTTGCTTCAGGTTTTCATAAGCACCTTGCAGCTCGTTGAGCAGGCTGATTTGTGCAAGGGCCAAGCCGACATGTTCGGCAAGCTGCTTCATAAAATCCAGTTCTTCCTGCGAAAACGAATCCAGGCCTCGCCGTGCGGCTGTGATGATGCCCAGCACAGTGCCCTCTTTCATCAAGGGCGCAATCACCATGCTGTCCAACCCCGCTTTCTCGTGCATGCCCTCGCCCGTGAGGCACAGGCTGCCACCCAGATTGGGTTGGTACACAAACTCACCCTGAATGGCCCTTGCCAAATGCACGCCCCTGGCGGGAACCGATTTGTGTAGAAAGAACCCAATGTCTGCGGCCATCGGCACGGTTTTTTGACCCATGGACATGAAGGTGATGGTTTCTGAGGCCATGTCGTATGAGGCGGTGAGGCTGAACTCGGCGGGCAGTTCATTCTCAATCGAGTTGGTCACCACCTGGTAAATGCTCTCCAGGTCATGGCGTGCACCAATCGCACGTGTGATCTCATTGAGCAAACTCATTCGGCTCAATTGCGAGCGACTTAGCCGCTCTGCTTGCCGAATGTGTGTCATGTCGGTGAGCCCACCAATCATTCGAATGGCGCGTTGCTCGGCGTCCCGAATGATATAGCCGCGATCAAGCACATCCAGCCACGCACCATTGGCATGCCTGAATCGGTATTCTGCCTGCCAACTGTCCGCGCCAGTTTCAATCGCATGGTCAAGGCTCTCCTTCACCTGACCAAAATCTTCCGGATGCACCCGGCTGCTCCAAGAGCCAATTTGTGGATCAATGTCACTCAACTTGTAGCCAAATTGCTTTTCATAGCCATCGCTCCACCAAATCTGATTGGTCTGCACGTCCCAATCCCAGATGCTGTCTTTGGTGGCGCTGGCCAGCAGGCGGAATCGCTCCTGGCCCTCTTTGAGGGCCATCTCCGCCGCTTTCCGGTCGGTGATGTCACGCTCGATGGCCACCCAATGGGTGTACCAGCCGGTTTCGTCGCTCACAGGCACAATGTCCAGTTCCAGCCAGAACATCTCGCCGCTTTTGGTGTAGTTGATCAACTCTTCGCGCACGGGCTGCCATTCTTGCAAGGCGGTCCGAATGCGGTCCAATGCATCGCGCTGCGTCAATTCACCTTGCAAGATTCGCGGGGTTTTTCCAATCACTTCCTCGCGGCTGTAACCTGTGCGCCTTACAAAGGCGTCGTTCACATACAAAATTTTTGGACCAGGTTCACTCACCGGTTCCGCTTCTGTGATCAGCACAATGTCATTGAGCCGCTCCACGCATGTTTCAAGCAGCTTCAGGCGCTCGGCATTTTTTGCTCTTTCATCGGCGTGAACAATCCGATCCAGGGTGTAAGACAGATTGTTCGACACCGCTTTGAGGAGTTGTTTGACCTCTGGCGTGAAAAAATGAACCCCGGCACCGAACAGCACCAAACTGGCCTTCAATTGCCCATCGGCGTGAATGGGCAAAATCGAAAAAGATTCCAAACCCTCTAGCACTGCGCGTTCGTGCCACATCTTGGCCTGTGGCTCATCGGCCACGTTTTGGCACACATACAACTTGCCTTCCCGCAGCCGGTTCACCAAGGAGTCGTCCCGGGGCAGCGAGGTGGAGGACATGATTTTCGGCACAAACTCTTGGTGGGCACCATCGGCGGCAAGCACCTTCAGTGCACCACCCTCTTTTTCAAACTCACACACCCAGGCCAGCGGCAGCCCCCCGGTGGAGCAAAAAATCGAGCAAACCTGCTGAAACAGGCATTTGGGGTCGTTCAGCTTGCTGGCTGTGTCATGGAGCCTGTGCTGCGCCTCCAGCAAGCGGTTCATGTACATCAATGTGAGGCTGGCCACTTTGGAGTCGGTGATGTCTTGGAAGGCCCCTTGCACCCGCACAACCTGTCCATCGCTGTTGCGAACCGCTTCTCCCACCACCCGTGCCCAGAAACGTCGCCCAGCCTGGCTTCGCAATTCGGGCTCCAGCTCAAATGAAACCCCCTCGCGGCCGCACTTGTCCAGGGCTGCGGAGACGATGTGTCGCCATTTGCCCACGTAGTACTGCATCGCGTCGTCAAAGTTGTCTGGCAAGGCACCAGAGGGCAAGTCCAGCATCTGAAAAATTTCTTCGGACCAGTACAGTTTCGGATTCTCAGAGACCTCCACCGCCCAGCCTCCGAGCTTGGCCAGCCTGCCACCGATTCGCTGCAAGGCTTCGGTGCGTTGCAAATGCTCCGCCGCCTTGCGCCGTTCGGTCACATCCCGTTGGATCGAGGCAAAGTAAGGCACTGCACCATCGGCGCTCACCACGGGCACAATGTCCATTTCCAGCCAATGCGGGCGGCCACTCTTGCCGTAGTTCACCAGCTCCACATGCACAGACTCGCCGTGCTCCAGCTTCTCCCGGATTTGACGCAGGGTTTGGGTGTCCGTCAAAGGGCCTTGCAGCAGGCGGGGGCTTTTGCCCAGCACTTCCTCCCGGGAGTAACCGGTCACCCGCTCAAACGCCGAATTCACATAAATAATCCGAGGTCCAGGCGCTGCCAAAGGGCTGGCCTCTGTGATCATCACAATGTCGTTCAGGCGCTCAATACAGGCGTCCAGCAACTCCATCCGCTTGGGATTTTTGCTGCGTTTGTACAAGTCGCCCGCATTGGGCGGCAGTGGGGCTTGTGAATTTGCAATGTGTTTTTGCGTCACAGGCAGGCTGAGCACAAAAGTGGCCCCCGCATTGGGCACCGAATGCGCCTGAATAAATCCACCATGTCGCTCAACAATCCGCTTCACGTTGGCCAGGCCCATGCCGTGACCTTGAAAATCATGGGCATTGTGCAGGCGTTGGAATGGACGAAACAGTCTGTCGGACTTGTCAGGATCAAAACCCGCCCCGTTGTCGCTGACGCGAATGTCTACATAATCGCCGTTTTGCGTGGCATCTACGGTGATCTCGGGCACTTCGCGAATCTGGCTGAACTTCAACGCATTCGAGAACAGGTTCACAAACACCTGCTCCAGCAACGATTCGTCTGCCTCCAACTCTGGCAGCCTGGCCACATGCCACACGGCGGATTTTCCAGAGGGCTCTGCCACAAGCTGCGCCCTGGCCTTTTCAACCACTTCATCCAAGGACACCGCCTGAAACTTTAGCTCCCCGGTGCCCAGCCTTGCAAAAGCCAGGAGGTCGGACACCAGTTGGCCTCCACGTTCGCTGGTCTCGCTGATTCGCAGCAAATAACGCATTTCCTGCTCATCCAGTTTGCTGGCGGCTCGCCGGTGAAGGCTCCCCGCAAAGCCCTGGATGATGTGTATCAAGGAGTTCAGGTCGTGGGCAACCCGGCCTGCAAAAGTGTCCAGCTCTTGGTTGAGCGCCCCCAACTGTTGATTGGCCTCCGAGAGGTGCTCAATCAGCGCACGATTCTCGCGCTTCAAACGTCGAACCTCAAGGGCGCGATGCACCACGGGCATGATGTCCGAGACCTTGAAGGGTTTGAGGATGTAATCCAGCACGCCCACCTTCATCGCATCCACGGCCGTCTTGATGCTGCCGTGCCCAGTCATCAGCACAGCGCTCAAGTCTGGGTCCAGCGCCTTGGCCCGCTGGACCAGCTCAATGCCGTCCATGCCTGGCAGACGCAAGTCGGTCAGCAAGAGATCGAACGATTCCTCCTCCAGGGCTTTGAGCGCATGCTGAGGATCAGGGTAAGCACTGACGTAAAACCCAGCATCTTCCAATAGACTGCACAAAGCTTCCAGTTGAGGCTTTTCATCGTCCACGACAATCAGGCGTGTCTGGTCGAGCATTCTTACTCCGGTGGTCGACGTTGGGCCGCAACCCGGCCAGTTTACAATGCTCCACAAATACTGGATTTTTAAGCATGAGGCAATACCCACTTTTGAGAAACACCGCATTGGCACTGGTCTTCGTCTTCATCTGGACCAGCGCTTTTCCTGCGGCCAAATTGGGTTTGCTGGACAGTCCTCCCCTGCTGTTTCTGGCCATCCGGTTTTTGATTGCTGGGTTGCTCATCTTGATGTGGGCACGCTGGCAGCGTCGGAATTTGCGCTTGGATCGCCGTGATTTTTCAGTGCTGCTGATTTTGGGGCTTCTAAACCACGCCCTCTACCTGGGCTTGAGTTGGACCGGCATGACGCAACTTTCCTCGGGACTCTCCACCATCATCATCAGTGCCAATCCAATCTTGGTTGCAATCCTCTCCTCCTGGCTGCTCGGGGAGTCGCTGACACTGCGAAAGGTCTCTGGTCTGATTTTGGGCTTTTTTGGGGTTGCCTACATTGTGCGCAACCGCTTGGGCAGCAGCATCGACACCGAGCTGGGATTTTGTTTGGTGTTGTCTGCCTTGCTCACGATTGCTTTTGGTACGGTGCTGTACAAAAAGTGGCCAGTGAAGCTGGATGTGGTCACCGCCACAGGCTACCAGATTTTAATCAGCGGTTTGTTGTTGTTCCCGATTGCGCTCGGCGTGGAAGAGTTTGCTCAAATTGAACTCAGTGTGCGTTTTGTGGGCGCGCTTGTCTGGCTTGTGGTTGTGGTCTCGATTGTGGGGTATCAAATTTGGTTCAACATGCTGGAGCGCGGCAGTGCGAGCGCAGCCAGCGTGTGGATGTTTCTTTGCCCACCGCTGGGTTTGTTGGCGGGCGCTTGGTTGCTTGCCGAGCCACTGCATTGGCCAGATTTTGTGGGCATCATCCCAGTGATTCTGGGGATCGCCTTGGTGACCCTTCCACACTCCAAAAAAAGCGGGCTGTGAAGCCCGCAAAACAGCAAAACAAAGCTGGAGGTGGAATCGGCTTAAGCGTTGCCTGGCAGCAAAACGCCATCAATCACATGGATCACGCCGTTGGCCTGATTCACATCCGCCCCAGCACCTCCACGGCGCCCTGTGGGCCCAGCCTAAACAGGATCACCTCACCCGGGCTTGGGAATATCCCGGTCAATGCTGTCACATTGACCTGATGGCTCACCAAGAGCACTTTGTCAGAGGGATTGAGCGCACGCAAAAAAGTGAGCAAGGCGGCGGTTTGTGGATCGCCTTTGGTTCTGTCTTGAAAAAAAGAGTTCAGCGCGGGCAGCTCAAGCACCTCGCCCAGGTTCATGGCGCGCGCAGTGTCCAGGCACCTGCACCACTGGCTGGAATACACGGCAGAGAATCGAAGCCCGCGATCCTGGAGTGTTTTTCCGAGTACCTTGGCCTCTTGAATTCCATCTGCACTCAGATTGCGTTGGGTGCTGCAGTCGCCCAACTTAAAATTTGCAGGGTCTCCAAAGCCCGGCGCCGTGGTGTGGCGCATGATCGCATGCACGCCCGGTTGGCTTAGCAGGTCAAAACTGGGCTGGGCCAGGGCGTTGGTGCATGCGGCGGTTAAAACCCACACCCATGCGCGTAACCAATTCAAGCCCATGTTTTTACAAAGATTCGCCCTGCAAGCTGTGCAAGGCCAATTGATTAAGCAACTGTTCAAACTGAATTGGTTTGGCAAAGTGATAGTCCATGCCTGCGTCGTGCGAGGCCTGAATATCGCTTTCAAACGCGTATCCAGTCAAGGCCGCGATTTTGCAATACTGGTTGGGGCCAGGGTGGCTGCGCAATGTTTTAACCACTTCCAAACCAGACATTTTTGGCATGTCGATGTCGAGCAAAATAAAATCAAACTGCATATTTTTTGCAAGCGTCAATGCGTGTTCCCCATCGCTGGCCACTTCCACTGTGTGCCCGTCCCGTTCCAAAAATGTACGCAACAGCTTCACATTCAACGGCGTGTCATCGGCCACCAGCACTTGCAGAGACCGCGCGGGTTTTACCCGGCTCTCTGGTTGCGCATCTGAAATTTGTCCCCGTTTCAATGGCACTGAAAACAAAATGCTCGTGCCCTGGCCAGGCTCCGATTCCAAATGGATCTCTCCGTGCATCGCGTCGATCAGTGTTTTAACAATTGACAAGCCCAGTCCCGTACCGCCAAATCGGTTGTCGTGGTCGGCGTGAACCTGCACAAAAGGCTTGAACAAATTGCCTTGCTTGTCTTTTGGAATCCCCAGCCCCGTGTCTTCCACTTCCACGCGCAACAGGTCTGTGCCGCCACCGATCGGCATCGCACTGACCTGTAATCTAACGCGCCCCTTGGCTGTGAACTTGATGGCGTTGGAAAGTAGATTTTGAATCACCTGACGCAAGCGAACCATGTCACCGAGAAACACGGCATCGGCTGGCACTTGGCAATCCATCTCAAACGCAACGCCCTTGCTTTCGCAATTGGCCCGAGGCAATTCTGTGCTGCTGCTCAGCAATTGGCTCAGCAAGAAAGGCGCCTGGTTCAAACTGACCATGCCACTTTCCATTTTGGAAAAATCCAAAATGTCATTGAGCAAGGTGGCCAAGGTTTCAGCCGTTTGAACAAGGTGCCCCGCTTGCTCTTTTTGCTCGCCCACGGGCAGGTCAAGGTGCAATAGTTTGGCAAACCCAATCACGCCGTTCAGGGGCGTTCGCAATTCATGGCTGAAAGTCGCCAAAAACCGGCTTTTTTCCGCGTTCGATTCGCGTTCTGCCATGGCTGCGATCGAGGCCTCCCGCAGACGCTCTTCCAACTCCAGTTGCCGGGTCTTGTCCAGGTGCGTACCAACCACGCGGGTGGGCTTGCCCTCTTCGTCCCGAACAATCATGGCGGTGGACAAAATATGCACCCAGTGGCCGTCCTTGTGCGCCATGCGAAACTCGGACTCGAAGATTTTACACGCCGGGTCATCCAGGCATTTGAACAACTTCGCCCTGGCCACCTCCAGGTCCACCGGTGCGGTCAGCCGCTCCCAGGTTGAAAAGTCGTTGGTCAGCTCATGGTCCTCATACCCCAGCAAACGTTTCCAACTTGGTGAAAAGTAAACCTCGTTCCTGTCCAGTCGCAAATCCCACAAACCGTCCCTGGACCCCTCCATCGCCAACTTGAACCGCTCTTCGCTCTCCGCGAGGCTGTCACGCATCTGCCTTTCTTGGGTCACATCCTGGCAAACAATGATGATGCCGCCGCGATGGCCGTCTGGTTTCAGCCAGGGCTCAATGGCCCAATCCAGCCATACGGTTTCACCGTTGGCATTGATCCACGGGTCGCTGGTGGCCGAGAGGCTCTGCCCTGCCAGGCCAGCCCGGTGAGCTTGTCGCCAGCGCTCGTGCACATTTGGCACCACGGCATAATGGCTTTTGCCCACCAGGCTGCCTGTTTCTCGGGTGAAGGTTCGCACCCAGCGGGATGAGGCTGCCACGTAATTCATGTCACTGTCAAACATGGCAATCGGTACTGGAGCCTGCACAATCAAGGCCTCCACCACCCAGTAACTTTCTTTGGCGGCTTTTAGCGCCTGTTCCAAACGATTACTCTTCTCGTTCAGCCCCTGATTAAGCTCCAGAATTTGCCTTGAAATCCCTTGCAGTTCCAAGGGCAGCTCTTTCAGGCTGGCGCGAAGCTCATCGGGTGCCCCATCCCGAATCTTGTTCATGTAGCGGCTGGCCGTCTTGGACAAGCTTCGCCCCAGGCCCAACACCATGAGCAGCGTGATGGTGGTGCCAATCACCAGGGCACCCACCGCATACATCAAAGCGATCGACACGGGGGATTCGATGGAGTCCAGCGGAATGGCGGTGGCCGAAATCCAACCCAACGTTGCCACTTCGGGTGAGGTGTTGTTGGGTGAAAATGCCACGAGGTAATTTTTCCCGTCCGGGAGGCGTTCGACAGACCAGTTGCTTTGCCCATCGAGGGCTTTTTTAAACCCGGGCATGTCCGCCCAACGCGTATTTTCTTGAAAATCAGACAGCTCAAACCGGTTGCCCAGCCTCAAGCTGCCATCGCTTGCCAAAATCACCGTCGGGGAGCTTTCACTCAAACGGCTGAACACATCTTCTTCAATCTCATGGATGAAATACTTCCAATCCAAGTGGATGCCAAACACCGCAATCACTTCGCCTGAAGCGTTACGCAAAGGGGCAGTGAAATCAATGAATTGATATTTTTCGTCTTTGCGGGCGGGCAACAATGCGGCCAGAAGTTGCGCTTCGTGCACGTCCATGATCGCTGGCTGTGTGAGTCCCTTTTGGAACCAGGGTCGCTTGGCCACATTTTTACCCACCAACAGGTCGTCGTTGGCAGCCAGCACTGTGCCATCCGGTGCAGCCACACCAATCCACAGGTAACCAGGGGTGTGCGACTGCATCACACGGATGACACGGCTTTGCTGTTCTGGGGAATGGTTCGCGTGCGATTCCTCAATCTTCAAGGTGTACACCAGGTCTCGCAGGTGCTCCTTGAGGTGGCGGTCCACCGATTGCGAAATTTGTTCCGACTGAAGCTTCGCATTCAAACCGGCCTGCTCGATGTTGCTCTCGCGCAGCAGCGAATAACCTGTGACCGCGAGTGGAATGGACAGCAAAAGCAGGATCAGCAAGCTGCCCAGCACCAAACGTGTGGCGAAACTGGCGCGTATGTTTGGAATCAGCATGGGGTAGAGGCGCAAACGCATGAACCCCCACTGTAGCGCAAGCCTCTTCTACCCTCAATCCAAA
>DASUDK010000109.1:0-12035 GCA_036275655.1 Limnobacter sp.
CGTCAAATTGTAGTGATTGTTGATGCACTTTGCACGTTCTAGACTTGCTCTAAAGCTTTTGAAGGAGTGCAAACCATGATGCAAGTTCGACGGTCCAATGAGCGTGGGCATGCCCAGCACGGTTGGTTGACGAGCTACCACAGTTTCTCGTTTTCTAGCTATTACGACCCGCGCTTTATGGGCTTTGGCCCCTTGCGGGTGATCAACGAGGACTGGGTACAACCCCAGACAGGTTTTGGCACGCATGGGCACCGGGACATGGAGATCATCACCTACATGCTCGATGGCGAATTGAGCCACCGCGATAGCCTGGGTGGTGGGTCGGCCATCCGCCCCAACCAAATTCAACGCATGAGCGCCGGCACGGGGATTCGCCATTCCGAGATGAATCAGCACCCCAGCGACGTGGCGCATTTTTTACAGATTTGGATTGAGCCTGCGCAGTACAACGTGGATCCGGGTTACAAAGACCACGATCTGGATGTGGAGAGCATCACCGGGCAGTTGGGTTTGGTGGTAACCGGGGACCGTGAACTGGCAAAGCGCAAGCAGATTGCGTTTATTCACCAGGATGCGCACATGTATGCCGGGCGTTTGCACCAACAAACTGTGACCCAAGCCATTGCTCCACACCGCAAAGCCTATTTGCACGTGGCCCGTGGCGAGGTGCGTGTGGGTGAGCATTTGCTGGGCACGGGGGACGCCCTAATGATTGACAACGAGACCGCTTTGATGCTGGAAGTGCCGGCCCGCGCGGAATTGGTTTTGTTTGATTTGCCGTGAGGAGAATGAAAATGACACAAGTCGCAATTGTTTATCACAGTGGGTATGGCCACACCGCCAAGGTGGCCCAAGCCGTGCAGGCTGGCGTGAATACGGTGGCCGGGGTACAAAGCCACTTGATTTCTGTCAATGATGTGAACGACGCCACCTGGGACACCCTGGCCAAAGCGGATGCCATCATTTTCGGCTCGCCCACCTACATGGGCGGTGCGTCGGCAGACTTCAAAAAGTTTGCGGATGCGTCCAGCAAAGTGTGGTTTAGCCAAGGCTGGAAAAACAAGATTGCCGGTGGCTTCACCAATTCTCTATCCATGAGCGGGGACAAGCTGAGCACCTTGCAGTACTTTGTGACCTTTGCCATGCAGCACGGCATGGTGTGGGTGGGAAGCGCCACCCCGGGCGCCCAAAAGCCAGGGGATGTGAATGAGCTAAACCGTGTGGGCTCGTGGGTGGGGGTGATGACCCAATCCGACAATGCCCCGGCCGATGTGACCCCACCAGCCAAAGACCTAGAAACAGCGCAGCTTTACGGTGCGCGTGTGGCGGAGTTTGCAAAAAAACTAGGTTGATTTTTTAGAAGCACTGGGCGTTGCGCCCAGTGCCGTTATTTGGATTAGCAGTCCCCTTTTTTGACGCCGTATATGATGCCGGCGACCAGTGTCGCCGAGGCCCCCAAGCCAAAGGCAACCCCACCCAGGCCTGCCAGGCATGCAAAAGGTATGCTTACTCCGCCCTCACCGAGCCCGGCTGCGATTGGTGTACAAATCAGGGCGGCGCCAAGCCCGGAGGCCGCAGAGATGCCCGAATACAACAGTGCCTTTCTGGCTTTTTCCACGTTTTCGAGTTGTTTTGGGGTGCACCCTCCTTCAGAAAGCCCTCTTCCTGGATTGGGAGCGGTCGGGTCCATCGATGCAAGCAGAGAGGTTGCAATGAGCCCAGCGCTGCCACACAACGCTAGGCAGCTCATCTTCGCAGCGGTCGCATAAGGGTTGAACTTTCTCGCCGATGCCTGAGATGCTGTTTGAGATTCGAGGTCTCGCACGAATCCAGGGTGGGCTGCGGCGGAAGAAATGCCAAGTGATTGGGTCATCCAGATGCTCCTTCAAATGTGGTTGGAGGGAGGATAGAAACAGGTGCCGGCAAAGTCTTCAAAATGGGGGGTGGCTGAGGGAGCGATGAATGAACTCGACAGGGGTAGATTGCTACCCATCGGGTACGTGAGTGTTGTACTCCAAAATTACACAATCTTCACAGGTGCAGCGTTCAGTGGCGGGTTGCAGGTAAAATGCCCTCATGAACATCTCAGCCTCCTTGCCCCCCACATTCGCCCACCTTCGCATGCACACCGAGTTCTCGGTGATTGATGGCATGGTGCGTGTGGGCGAGGCGGTGAAGGCCGCCGCCAGCAGCGGCATGCCCGCTTTGGCCATCTCCGATTTGTCCAATTTGTTTGGTTTGGTGAAGTTTTACCGCAAGGCGCGCGGCAGTGGTGTAAAGCCAATTGCGGCCTGCGACGTGTGGCTGGAAAGTGAGCGCGACGAAGAAAACCCCGCCCGTTGCCTGCTGCTGGTGCAAAACCACCGCGGCTATTTGCAACTGTGCGAAATTTTAAGCCGTGCATACCTTCAAAACCAGCGCCGAGGCAAGGCCATCATTCGCATGGAATGGTTCACCGAGGTGGGCTGCGATGGGCTGATTTGTGTTTCAGGGTTTCAACATTCCGATGTTGGCCAATACCTGTTGGCTGGCAACACGGCCAAAGCGGCCAGTTCGGCGCGCCAGTTTGCCCATTTGTTTGCTGGGCGCTACTACCTCGAATTGCAGCGCGACGGCAGCACCCAAGCGGAGCAGCTCACCCAGCTCACCTGCCAGTTGGCCAGTGACCTGCAGTTGCCTGTGGTGGCCACTCACCCCATTCAGTTTTTAAAGCCCGAGGATTTTCGGGCCCATGAGGCGCGGGTTTGTATTGCGCAGGGCGAGATTTTATCCAATCCGCGCAGGCCGCGCCGCTTCACCGAGCAGCAGTATTTCAAATCTGCGCAAGACATGCTGACGCTGTTTGCCGACATACCCAGCGCGGTGCGCAACACGCTGCGAATCGCTCAGCGCTGCAACCTCACCCTGGAGTTGGGCAAGCCGAAGTTGCCCGACTTCCCCACACCCGACGGCATGTCGCTGGACGACTACCTGGTGCACCTGTCCAAAGAGGGGCTGGAAAAACGCCTGGTTCACCTCTACCCCAATCCTGCCGAACGTGAACAAAAGCGCCCCGAGTACGAGGCCCGCCTCAAAATCGAGTGCGACACCATCATCGGCATGGGTTTTCCCGGTTACTTTCTGATTGTTCAAGATTTCATCAACTGGGGCAAAAACAACGGCGTGCCCGTGGGGCCTGGGCGCGGTTCCGGCGCGGGCTCATTGGTGGCTTACGCCTTGGGCATCACCGATCTGGACCCGCTGCGCTACGACCTGCTGTTTGAGCGATTCCTCAACCCGGAGCGGGTGTCCATGCCCGACTTCGACATTGATTTTTGCCAAGACAACCGCGATCGCGTGATCGACTACGTGAAACGCACCTATGGGCGCGATGCGGTGAGCCAGATCGCCACCTTTGGTACTTTGGGCGCCAAAGCCGTGATTCGGGACGCAGGCCGCGTGCTGGACATGCCCTACATGTATTGCGACAGCCTGTCCAAACTGATTCCCCAAACACCCACCGACCCCTGGGACCTGGAGCGTGCGCTCAACGAGGAGCCCACTTTCAAGCAGCGGGTTGAAGAAGAAGATGAGGCCAAAGAGATCATTGCGGTGGCGCGGCCTTTGGAGGGCCTCACCCGCAACGTGGGCATGCACGCGGGGGGCGTGCTGATTGCACCGGGCAAGCTCACCGATTTTTGCCCCTTGTATTGCGCCGAGGGCACCGACTCGGTGGTCTCCCAGTACGACAAAGACGATGTGGAAGCCGTGGGGCTTGTGAAGTTCGACTTTTTGGGCCTGCGCAACCTCACCATTCTGGATTGGGCGGTGCGCTGGGTGCGCGAGAACTATGAGGACCAGCGCGAGTTTCGCCTGGAGGATTTGCCACTGGACGACCCAGCGGTGTACCACCTGTTCTCCGATGGCAACACCACCGCCGTGTTCCAGTCTGAATCCCGCTCGGCCAAAGACCTTGAAAAAAAGCTCAAACCGGACAACTTTGAAGACATCATTGCGTTGATGGCCTTGAACCGCCCCGGGCCTTTGGGCTCTGGCATGGTGGACGACTTCATTGCCCGCAAAAAAGAACAAAGCAAAACCGGCAAGGGCCGCTCGGAGTGGTATTTCCACCCCAACCTGGAAAACACCCTCAAGTCCACCTACGGTGTGATTGTGTACCAGGAGCAGGTGATGCTGGTGGCGCAGTTGCTGGCGGGTTACAGCCTGGGTGGGGCCGACCTGTTGCGCCGCGCCATGGGCAAGAAAAAGCCCGAGGAAATGGCCAAGCAGCGGGAGATTTTTACCACCGGTGCCACTGAGCGCGGCGTGGACCCCGCTTTGGCCAAGCAGCTTTTCGATTTGATGGAAAAGTTTGCGGAGTATGGTTTTAATAAGTGTGTTCATGGCGACACGCGGATCATGGACGCCGACACTGGTAGATGGATGACTGTTGAGGCATTGTTCAAGTCCAAAGCCAGGCCACGTTTGCACGCCTGCGACGATCACCAGAAGTTGGTGCCTAGGCAGGTTAAAGACGTGGTTTGGAATGGGTACAAGCCCGTATTCCGCCTGACCACCAAGTCGGGGCGCGCCATTGTTGCAACGGGCAATCACCCTTTCATGACCGCGCGGGGATGGGTGAACCTCGAGAACCTGTCTGCTGGCGAGTTGCTTGCCACTGCGCGCCACACCAGGGTCAATGCTGGCAAAAGTTGGCCGGCCCATGAAGTGATTACCTTGGCGGGTTTGTTGTCCGAGGGCAATACGTGCCACCCATCCAATCTGTTCTTCTACAACAACGACCTCGCCCTGATCGACGATTTTTCTAAAGCAGCAGTGGGGTTTGACAACACCGCTGCGCGGGTGTCGAGCTACGACGGAAAGCGGCACGAGGTGTGTTTAAAACGTGCCAAGCCCTTGCCCTGGAATCACCCCGACTTTAACCAAGCCTCCAGAAGCGGGGCGAGGTTGTGGGCGGAATCCCTGAATCTGGTTGGTGTCACCGCAACGTTCAAGCGCATGCCCGAAGAGGTGTTCGAGCTGGTCGATGCCAACATTGAATTGTTGTTGGGCCGCATGTGGAGTGGTGATGGCAGCCTGTCCTTGCAGCACACTTCGGTCTATTACGCCACGTCCTCTTTGCAACTTGCCCAGGATGTGCGTTGCCTGTTGATGCGTTTGGGCATATGCGCCACGCTCCACAACAAATCTTTCCGCTACCGAGATCAAATCAAGGCAGGATACACGGTCAATTTGGTGGGGCACGAGAGTTTGTGTGCCTTCGTGGCCCGCGTATTGCCCCATGTGGTGGGGCGCGAATCTCAGGCCCAAGCTCTGCGCCTTCATGTGGCCGGCCAAGCCGAGATGAGCAGCAAAGACGTTGTGCCGGCAATTCTGCGCGAACGTTTGCAACACCTGAAGGCACAGCGGCAATTCACCTGGCAGCAGATGGAGGCGCACACCGGCCTTTGCATGAAAGAAATGACGGGCAAGGGCAGTGCCAACAAGAGGGGTTTCCGCCGATCGACGGTCGCCAAGCTTGCCCATGCCTTGCAAGATGGCGAACTGTTGGATTGGTCCAGCTCTGATGTGTTTTGGGACGAGATTGTCGCCATTGAGCCTGCGGGGCATGCCGACACCTACGACCTGGAGATTGAGGAGCACCACAATTTTGTGGCCGATGGGTTTGTGGTTCACAATTCCCACTCCGCTGCCTATGCACTGGTGGCTTACCACACGGCGTGGCTGAAGGCCCATTACCCAGCCGAGTTCATGGCGGCGTCCATGAGCTCCGACATGGACGACACCGACAAGGTGAAGGTGTTTGTGGAGGACGCCATCACCATGTGCCAGGTGCCGGGCAAAAAGCCGGGCACGCTGCTCACCATGCTGGGCCCCGATGTGAACG
The DNA here is from genome assembly GCA_036275655.1 of Limnobacter sp. Lineage (GTDB taxonomy): Bacteria > Pseudomonadota > Gammaproteobacteria > Burkholderiales > Burkholderiaceae_B > Limnobacter. The sequence continues at coordinate 5,888 of DASUDK010000109.1, forward strand.
CCTCCAACTACCGATTTGCCGCCGTGCGTCAACCCGGCGAGTTGCGTGCAAGCGCCATTCGCTATGGCTTGGGGGCCATCAAAGGCACCGGGCAGGCTGCTTGTGAGGCCATCGTGGCTGAGCGCCAAGCCAATGGGCCATTTGTGGATTTGTACGATTTTGTGCGCCGGGTCGACAGCAAACAAATCAATCGCCGCGTGATGGAGGCCTTGATTCGAGCGGGTGCTTTCGACGCACTCCAACCCGATCGCGCCAAATTGTTGGCCAGCGCTGGTCAGGCCATGGAATGGGCTGCACAACAGGCAGCGACGGCTTCCCAGGTGAGTTTGTTTGGCGATGATTTGGGTGGCAATGCCCCACCACCCTTGGTGGAAGTACCCAGCTGGAGCGAGCGCGAAAAACTTCAGCATGAAAAATCCGCCCTGGGCTATTACTTCAGCGGACACCTGTTCAAGGCCGATGAGGCCCGCGTGCGCGAGTTCGTCAAACTCAAACTCAAAGACCTGTCGCCCAGCCGCGAGCCAGTCTGGATGGCTGGGGTGATCGCTGGTTTGCGCACCATGATGACCAAACGCGGCAAAATGGCGGTGGTGTTGCTCGACGATGCAACCGCCCAAATTGAACTCTCGATTTTTAATGAGCAGTTTGAGGCCAATCGCAACCTGCTTAAAGAGGATGCGTTGTTGGTTGTGCAGGGGCGGGTGTCGGAGGACAGCTACACCGGCGGTTTGCGCGTGTCGGTGGACAATCTCCACTCCCTGGGCAGTGCCCGCGCACAATTTGTGAGCCGTTTGCGTTTGAGCATGAATGGGCAGAGCGATGCACAACGCTTGAAATCCATTCTGGAGCCTTTCCGCGACCCCGAGCAAGGTTGCTTGGTTGAAATTGATTACCACAATGGCGAGGCCGCTTGCGTGGCACAACTGAGTCCAGACTGGAAAGTGCGTGCCGAAGAAGACCTGCTGATTGAAATGCAGGCTTGGCTTGGTCAAGGCAATGCACGCTGGGTGTTTGGCTGAAAGCGTGTAAACTGCCTGCAACCTGTCCACGTTCAAGCGGAATGCCTAATCCCCAAGACTACTCGTCCTCAGCCCTGTACAAGCGGCTACTCTCTTACAGCCTCCGTTATTGGCCCTTGTTCGCCATCTCTCTGGTGGCGTTGGTGTTTGCAGCAGCCACCGAGCCCTTGTTTGCGAGCCTCATGAAGCCTCTGATCGACGAAAACTTTTCGGCCGAACGCACTGAGTTTGCCAAGTGGTTGCCAGCGATTATTCTCGGTTTGTTTTTGGTGCGTGGCGTGGCCAGTTACATCAACGAGTATTGCAGTGCCAAATTGGCGGGCTTGGTGGTGCACGATTTGCGGCAAGAAATGCTCTCTCGAATCCTGCGCTTCCCCAACGCCTATTTCGTGGAGCAACCGGCTGGCAAGGTTATTTCCACGGTGTCCACCAACGTGGATGCCGTCACCGAGGCAGGGTTTAACATCATCACCGTGCTCATCCGCGATGGGGCCATTGTGATTGGCCTGCTGGCGATCCTCTTGTACACCAATTGGCAGCTCACGCTCATTTGCTTTGCCATATTGCCGCTCATCGCTGTGGGTGTGTCGATTGCGGGCAAGCGGCTCAACCGCTTTGCGCACAATGCGCAAGCATCACATGCCGATTTGGTTCAAAGCATTTCGGAGGTGATTGGTGCTCAAAAAATCATCAAAATTTATGGCGCGCACAAGGTAGAAACCGATCGGTTCATGAAAAGCGCAGACGAAATTCGCCACTCCCGCGTCAAGCTGGTGGCCACCAGCGCCGCCAACTCCGCCATTGTGCAGTGGATGTTGGCCGCTGCCGTGGCGGCGGTGGTGTTTTTTGCTGGCCGCATGGCGGGCAACGACGCGATGACAGCCGGCGATTTTGCGTCCTTCATGACCGCGATGATGATGCTGCTCGCGCCGGTTAAACGCCTCACGGGCATCAACCAACAATTGCAAAAAGGCCTGGCCGCTGCCGACAATGTGTTCCGCGTGGTGGACCGCCCCATCGAGCAGTCCCAAGGCACCCACACCACCAACCGAGCGCAAGGCTACATTGAGTTTGCCAATGTGAGCCTGAAATACCCTGGGGCGGAGGTGCGCACCCTGAGCAATGTCAACCTGTGGGTGAAGCCTGGGCAAACTGTGGGCATTGTTGGTGTGTCGGGCGGAGGCAAATCCACCCTCATCAATTTGCTGCCCCGCTTCCTGGACCCCAGCGAGGGGGTGGTCAAGCTCGACAGCGTGGACCTGAGGCAGTGGGACTTGGAAAGCCTGCGCCGCCAAATCGCGGTGGTGACTCAGGAGAGCCACTTGCTCAACGACACCGTGCGCAACAACATCGCCTATGGCGAGCTGCGTGGTGCAAGCGACGAAGCCATCTTGGACGCTGCCCGCATGGCCAACGCGCTGCCTTTTATTCAAAAGCTGGAGCACGGCCTGGACACCATGCTGGGCGACAATGGCCTGCGCTTGTCAGGTGGCCAGCGCCAACGCATCTCGATTGCACGGGCATTCCTCAAAAACGCACCCATCCTGATCTTGGATGAGGCCACCTCAGCGCTGGACTCCGAGGCCGAGCGCGAGGTGCAAGAAGACATGGAACGTTTGCGCCATGGCCGCACCACGCTGGTGATCGCCCACCGCTTGAGCACACTCACCTCGGCGGATTTTATTGTGGTGCTGGATCAAGGGCGCATCATCGAGCAGGGCACCCACACCGAATTGCTGGCTTTGGGGGGCAAGTACCACTACCTCTACTCTATACAAACCCAGACTGTGGTCGGGATGCAGTAACGCCATCGGCCAGCCTATCAACCGCGCCCAGCACCACCTCCTGTGGAATGGCCGCCAGCAGCCGGGTGGGGTCGTCGGTGTTGATGCTGTCTGGGTGGGGCAGTGGGCCATAATCCCCCGCATAAATCACCGTGGCGCGCTCGCTCCATGGGCGCCATTCATTCACCCAGGATGGGCCAAACAAGGCCACCTGTGGCACGTCCAAAGCGGCGGCCATGTGCATGGGCGCAGAGTCTACGCCCACGTAAAACGCGCAACGTTTCAGCAGCGCCGCCAGCAAGGGCAAACTCATTTGGCCGCCCCTGTTCACCAAGTGCCCAAAACCGCCTTGCGGCGTTGCCGGCTCCGCATTTGAAATCGGTGCAGGCTCATTGCCGGCCATCACCGCCGCTTTGGGTTTGCGCAAGGTCAGCAGCAAATGTTCACGGGCCAGTTGTTCAATGTCGTGGGTCATTTGCACTTCAATGTCGTCGGGGCTGCAAGTGAGCACCACATGCAAGCCGCGCCTCAAGAGGTGGGCCACCACCGCTGCAAACTTGGCGTCATCCCAACATTTGAATGGCCAGCGGGCTGCAGGGTGTATCAACACAAAAGGGCCGTCAATGCCATGCTCGAGCAGCATCTCATCGGCTTTGGCCAAGTTCTCTGTGGATGGGATGAGCGTGGGCATGCCCTTCACGCCGCGTGGGTTCACATTGAAAGCCTGCAAACACAACAGGTTGAGTTCTACGGCATGCAATTGACCCCGTTGCGGGGGCACAATCCGGCGGTTAAAACAAGCTTGCCATGCGGCTTGCTTGCGTTTGGCGTTTTGCATTTGTACGCGCACCGCCGCCTTTGAAAACCCCGCAATCAGCGCCCCCGACCACTGGTCGGTGAGGTGAATCACGGCGTCGTAACGGGTGCGGCGCACCTGCAACAGCAAACCCAGTTCGGCTTTAAGTCTTGCAAAGCCCTTGAGTTTGCGATCGATGCACATCACTTGGTGGAGGTGCGGGTTGTTTTGCAGCAGTGGCGTGGTTTCTTTGTAAATCAGCGTGTCCACTTGCGCGCCGGGCAATTGCTCCACAAGCGCCCGGTACAAGGCTGTGGTTAAGAGCACATCGCCGTGGTGGCGCAACTTGATCACCAAGATTTTTTGCACAGCCAGAATTCCGCTCCAGATTAGAATCTTTATACAGGCACGCACGCGGGGCGCGGCCTAAACTGCCCATTAATATAGAGGCCCACAATGCTCCAGTTGACTGCAATCCGCAAATGACGGCGATTTTTTTCTCACAAAGCGCTAGAAGTGATCCAGAGGGCGATGCGCAACTGATTGCACAAGCCATTGGCCTGAAAGCCAAGGGCTATCGCCCCCACGTGTTGTGCCAGGCAGGCAGCAGCATTTCCCTGTTGGCCATGCAAGCCGGTTTGCGCACCCATTATTTGTCGTTCAGAAATGCGCTGGATCCGAGTGGCGCAATCACGCTTGCGGCGCTGCTGCGCCGCCACAGGCCCAGCGCAATCGTGTGTTACAACAGCCACGACACCAACCTGTGTGCCCTTGCAAGCCACGCCTTGGCGCGCTTGGGCTGGGTCAAACCGCGCCCCATGCTCATCCGCATGCGCAACCATTTGCATGGCACAGCCAAGGCCTTCACCCACAACGCCCTGCTGGATCACACCTATGTGTCCTCTGACACTTTGCGGGATCGCGTGTTGCGTGACAGCGGCGTGCTTGCGCACAAAGTCAGCGTGCTTTACCCGGCTTTGGATGTGGGCCAGATTGTTCAGCGGTCCAACGCCGCACTGCCTGCTGTGCTGGAGTGCGCGGTGTCTGATCTCTCCCAACGGCCATTGATCGCACACGTGCAGCCGGTGGACTTGGATTCTGGCCATGTGTTCATGCTGGAGGTGTTGGCTGGGGCGGTTAAAACACATCCAGGACTGCGCTACATGGTGATGCGCAGCGGCCCGCACTGCGACGCCTTGGCGCAGGCCGCCAAGCGTTGGGGTTTGGGGGCTCACCTGTTGTGGGTGGACCCACCCTGTGACACGGAAGCGCTGCTCAAACGGGCCGATGTGGTGGTGTTGCCCGCCCACCGCACCGCCCAAGATTCCTCGGCGATTGTTGCAATGGCCTTGGGTGTGCCTTTGATTGCCAGTGACGTGGGGCAAATCACGGAGTTTGTCCAATCTGGCAAAACGGGTCGCCTTTGCCTGGCTCCCCATGAGCCAGGTGCGCTTGCCAATTGGCTGGAAGCGTTGCTGGATACCCTTGGCAACCCCACCCGCGCCCAGGCCTTGGCGAAAGCAGGGCAGCGGGCGCTGGTTCAGCAGTTGGGCCCCGGGCAGCACCTGGAGGTTCTACTTCACGGCATACACACCATGCGCTTGGACCAAGGCAGCGCCCCATGACGAGTTTGCAAGTGGACTCTGTGGACATGTTTGTGCGGCACCTGGCCAGTGCCGCGCCACAGCCTGCACGCATGGGCATGTGGGTGCCTCAAGATTGGTCAAGTGCCCTGTGCGCACGCCGTGCGCTGCAGGCGAGTCGTCAACACTGGACCCACACGGATTGGGTGGTGTTTGGACCGCGCCAGGCCATGGCCATTTTTGAGATGGAACCCTCGGTGGGGGCCTACATTCCCTTGATTGAGCTGGAAGAACGCCGCCCTGCCCAATCCCGGTTTGCGCATTGGTGGTCCATCCGCAAACAACGCGGCAAGTTGGGCGCATTGGCGCTGGATGGGCTGCTGGGTGTGGTGGAGCTGCACAGCGCTTGCACAGCCACCGCAAAAGCGCAGGCCGCCATGGACAAGCAATTTGCCCGATTTGCGGCCCACTTTGCACCGCCTGCATCCACCGCACACGGCCCAAGCGCACGTGTGCGGTGTGTACAAGGTGCTTGGCCAGCATTTCAGGGGTTGCAAGCTGCGCCACTGCAGGCGGGGCCGCTTGCGCTGGCATGGGCCACGCAGCGCCACCGCAACGCGTCCCCCCAAGGTCAGCGGGCGGTGGTTGTGCTTGGCCACAGTGCAGAGCCTGTGCAAACACTCCAGGCCCGCAGCAAAGCGGTCAACGGCATGGATTGCCTGGTGCTGGCGCAGGGAGGCAACACCTTGTTTCACCGGCGTTTGGCCATGGACCACCCCGCATGGCACGTCGTCGATCTGCCTGCCTGCATGGGCGCGCTGGCCTACGCGGACCGGGTGATTAGCCACGTGCCGCAGATCACCCGTTTGCTGGTCGAAATGGGGCGCGAAGACCGACTTTTGTTGGATAAAACGCACAGCCAAACCGGGCGATGTGCGGTTTGATCCGGTGCTGGGCTTCTTGCAG
>DASUDK010000110.1:0-3500 GCA_036275655.1 Limnobacter sp.
TAGGCGCGCTCGGCATACAAGCCAAGCGTGATGGTTTCTGAATCATCGCCCGAGGGCGGTGTCGCATCCAGTGTGAGTTGTTCCATGGAATTGGCTAGAGAAATTATTTCGTGAATTGGCGTTGGCGCAATGTCTCAAACAGGCAGACTGAGCTGGCCACCGAGACATTGAGGCTTTCAACGTTGCCCACCATGGGAATTTGAATGAGCTGGTCGCATTTGTCGCGGGTCAGGCGGCGCAAACCGTCGCCTTCGGCACCCATCACCCAAGCCACAGGGCCTTTCAGGTCCACGTCGTACAAGGTATCGGTGGCCTCACCGGCGGCGCCAATGCACCACACACCTGCCTCCTGAATTTCATCCAGGGTGCGGGCCAGATTGGTGACGGTGATCACCGGCATGGTTTCTGCAGCACCGCACGCCACCTTGGAGACCACCGGGGTGATGCCCACCGATTTGTCTTTGGGCAACACCACAGCGTGTACGCCGGCCGCGTCGGCACTGCGCAAGCAGGCTCCCAAGTTGTGGGGGTCTGTCACGCCATCAAGCACCAGCAAGAGGGTGTGCTTGCCATGGGTCTCGATGATCTCAAACAGGTCGGTGGACTTTTTCAGCTCTTTGGCAAAAGCCACCAAACCCTGGTGGTTGCGGTGACCCGCCGCCTTTTCCAGGCGCGCCGCATCCGCAGGTGTGGCTTTCAAGCCAGCCGCCTGGATTTTATCGATGCACTGTTGCATGCGCTTGTCGCGCCGGGTTTGGTCGAACAAAACCTCTTCCACACTGGCAGGCGCTTGTTTTACGCGCGCCAGCACGGCATGAAAACCATACAAAATGGCCAAAATGAATACTCCGCTTAACGTGTTTTTTTGCTGGGTGTATGCATTTTAGACGCTGCAACCGGCTTCGCGTGGGCTGTGCGCTTGGCTTTTTGAATTTCTTCCTTGCGCTTTTTCTCGGCGGCTGCCTTGCTTCTTGAGGCCGAGGCTGCGCGCTTTTTATTCACACCCCGGTTGCCTGCAGGCGCCTCCGGCGGCAAGGCTGGCGCTTTGTGTCCAGCTTCTTCCACCGCTTGTTGCATGGCCTCTGGATTGTTGCGGCGTCCGCCGCGCTGAGCGCGGGCTTGCGCCTTGCCATTCCCTTTGGTGGCGGGCTCTTTGAACAGCGAGTCAAACCGAACACCCTGCACCAAGCGGAATTCAATGCGACGAGCGTCCAGATCGACCCTGGAAACCTGCACATGGATGCTGTCGGTGAGTCGGTAGCGAATGCCACTGCGCTCGCCACGCAACTCGTGCAGACTGTCGTTGTACTGAAAGTATTCATTGCCCAGCTCGGAGACATGCACCAGGCCCTCCACGTACAAGGCATCCAAAGTGACAAACAAACCAAAGCTGGTCACTCCCGACACATGCCCGGTGAAAGTATCACCCACGCGCTCCTTCATGAAGAAACACTTCAACCACGACAGCACATCGCGCGAAGCCTCATCGGCACGTCGTTCCGTGGAAGAGAACCATGAACCGCATTGATCCCAACGGGCCAACTCTTCGGCCCGATCCACTTTGCGCTTTGGATCGAAATCCTCAAACTCCCGCTCATCCAAGGGCAAGGGCACGTAACGCTTGCCCGCCAGCAAGGCCTTGATGGCCCGGTGCACCATGAGGTCGGGGTATCGGCGAATAGGCGACGTGAAATGTGCATACGCCGGGTAAGCCAAACCAAAATGGCCACTGTTGTGCGGGGTGTAAATCGCTTGCTGCATGCTGCGCAAAATCATGCTCTGCAGCAACTCCTGATCTGGGCGACCAATCACCTTTTTCATGAGGTTGGCGTAGTCCAGGCTGGTGGGATCGTCTCCGCCTTCAAGACTCAAGCTCACACTGCGCAAGAAAGCGCGAAGATTTTGAAGTTTTTCAACCGTGGGGCCTTCATGCACGCGGTACAAAGCCGGGTGTTTGCTGCGTTCCAAAAAGTCTGCAGCGCACACGTTGGCCGCCAACATGCATTCTTCAATCAGGCGATGTGCGTCGTTGCGACGTTTGGGCACGATCTTGTCAATCTTGCCGTCGGTGTCCAACATGACCTGGGTTTCAACAGTGTCAATCTCCATGGCCCCACGCTTTTGGCGCGCCTCAAACAGCACCTTGAACAAGGTGTAGAGGTTTTCAATGTCCTGCAGCGTGCCACCCAGGGCCTTTGCGCCCATGCTTTGAGGATCCGTCAGCGCATCCCAGACTTGCGTGTATGTGAGGCGCGCGGCTGAGTGAATCACGCCGTTGTAAAACTGATAAGCCTTTAGCGCGCCCTTGGGGCCAATCACCATGTCGCAAACCAGCACAAGTCGATCCACTTGGGGGTTGAGCGAACACAAACCATTGGACAACTTTTCGGGCAACATGGGGATCACCCGGCGCGGAAAATAGACCGAGGTGCCACGCTTGGTGGCCTCTTTGTCGATGGGGGTGCCCGCATCCACGTAGTGGCTCACGTCGGCGATTGCCACCAAAAGACGCCAGCCGCCTTTGATGGAATCTGCCGGTGTGCAATACACCGCATCGTCGAAATCACGGGCATCTTCACCATCGATGGTCACAAAAGGCACATCGCGCAAATCCACCCGGCCTTTCAGATCCTTGTGCTCCACCTCAGAGGGCAGGCTTTCGGCCTGGTTCATGGTGAGTAAATCAAACTCATAAGGCACATCGAACTTGCGCACAGCGATTTCAATCTCCATGCCAGGATCATCCAGCTCACCCAGCACCTCGACAACACGGCCGATCGGCTGGGAGTGGCGTGTGGGTTGCTCCACAATCTCAACGGTGACCACTTGCCCTGGAATGGCCTGCCCCACGTCCTTGGGGCTTACCAAAATATCGTGCTTGATGCGTTGGTCTTCTGGAATGACCAGCAAAATGCCCCGTTCAGAGACCAACCTGCCCACCAGGCGATTGGTTCGGCGCTCCGTCACTTCAACAATCGTGCCCTCCGGTTTGCCACGGTGATCTGTGCCGGTGATGCGCACCAGCACACGGTCGCCGTGCAGCACTTTTTGCATTTCTCGGGGGCTTAAGAAAGCATCGGGGCCACGGTCATCCCGAATCAGGAAACCAAACCCATCCCGATGACCTGCCACTTTGCCCGCCACAAAATCCAGCTTGGTGGACAAAAGCAACAGCCCTTTGCGATTGGGCATCAACTGCCCATCACGCTCCATTGCACTCAGGCGCTTTTCGATGATTGGAATCTGGTCTTCGGTGAGTTTGAGGTGCTCAAACACCTGCTCTCGGGTCAGGGGTGTTTGGCTTTGACGCAACACGGCGAGGATATCTTCGCGACTTGGTATTTTTATTTCTGTTTTATGCATTGACAAAAGTTTTTAATTCATTAAAATTCACGGCTCGCACCTGATGCCCAGGTGGCGGAATTGGTAGACGCGCTAGGTTCAGGTCCTAGTGGTGGCAACACTGTGGAGGTTCGAGTCCTCTCCTGGGCACCAAAATT
>DASUDK010000111.1:0-13731 GCA_036275655.1 Limnobacter sp.
TGCACCACAGGGCTGAGTCGCGCCAAAGTGGCTGCGTATTCCTGATACAAACTTTTGGGCACCGGCGCGGACTGAATCTTGAACTGCGGCAGGCGCATGCTGCGCTCCTCTTGCTGCTGGTTGGCCACAAAATCCCGCACCGCGAATGTGGTGATGACCAACATCAACACGGCAGCACACATGGTGAGCATGGGCGCCACGCCCAGCAGCCTGGAGATCTCTGTGACCAACGGTGCGCTGTAATCTTTTAGATCAAGTTTCATGATTCATTTCCCTTTGATAGATTTTCGGACAATGAGTAACCCTTCTATATCCCTCAAATCCGTGACCACATCCCGACCGAGCTGGTCCAGATAATCCTGGCTCACCCAACTGGGGAGGGTGATTTCAAATTCCTCGTTGCGATCCCCTTTGAGGGAGTAGCGCTCTATCCATCCACCAGAGCGCACCACCGTGGCAGACACCTGTTGAATCCGTGAGAGTTGTTTGGCCAAGGGTTGCTGCACACTGAGTTTTTTAAGGGTGTCGTTGAGGTCGTTTTGCACAGCTTGTGCGTTGAGCTTGGGCTGACTGAGTGTGCTGCGGATGGCCTGCCACACATTAAGCCCAACAAACACGGTGCAGCACAACACAATCACACCCAAGGATGTTTTGTTGATCCAGGTGCCCAAGCGCTCTGACACACCCAACAACGCCTGTGGAACGCTGCGCATGGGGGCACCGCCCTCCCAGGCCACCTCATGGATGGGCAGGTCGAGGTCTTGAACAAAGCCATCGATCACCTCGGGGGTGTTGCACACCAAACGCGCACCGCCGCCCTCCAACACCAAGACTGCGGTGAAGTCACTGGCGCGCAGCATATAAATGCCGTCGCCTTGGTGCTTGGGCTTGCCAGGCAACACGTCGGTGAACGGCAAAGTAAAACTGGTGGAAGAATTGAGGTATTGGCTTTCTAAGGCAAAGTAATAGGCGTAACCGCTTTTTTCGTGAATGCACACATGCAGGCGGTTGGTGCCCAACAAGGCATACGCTTGGTTAGAGACCACCTTCATCGCGTTGTTGCTGCCTATCGGCAAACGCCCGGCAATCAGGTGTTGATACACGAGTTTTAGATCCATGTTTTGCATCACGCAGCTCCAGAGAGTACTGCTTCGTTTTGCAGATAAACCACCGCCAAACTGAACAGCACGGCAATGCCCGAGTACAACAAGGAAGCCAAAAAGGCCACGACGGCAAATCGCTTGGCGGCGGCGTTGGCCTGCTCTTCCCGACTTAAAGCAATCGAACCAAGGCATTCCGCGAGTTGCGCCTGATCGCGGTGCGAGCGGATCAAGAGGCGCTCGCTGCTGTCCAACATCGGGGAATTGAATGCCGCGGAGGGGTGTATGCCGATCTCGGTGCGGTCAATCACCTCTTGCCACAAGGCAATCACCGCAGGTGTTAGCGTGCCCTTGCGCGCAATTTGTACCGCATTCAAAAACGTCACCCCCCCTTGCAGCAAAGAAGACAACACCTTGAATGTGGCCGACATGGCTGAATTAACGAGCAAACGGCCAATCACCGGAAACTTCTCGAGCATGTGCAAGGCTTGGGTTTTTACCTTGGGGTCTGGGGAGAGCAACATCATCGTGAAGTACAGCAAGAACAACACAAAGACGAATGAAAACACCAAGAGCCCGTTGTTCACCATTTCAGCCAAGTGCAGCGCATCTTGGTAGTCCTGGATTTTTTGTGGGTCGTCGCTGAGCAAGGGGGTCTTTTTAAGCACTTCAATCAACCCAAAACGCATGCCAACCACGGTGCCAACCGCCATCACAAGGTCTAGCGCGGTCCAGGTTACTGCACCAAACATCAGCTTGAGTGTGGCACTGCCTTTTTCGTAAAAGCTCACCGCCGTCTCCAGCGCTTGGCTGAGTTGGCCGGTGGCCTCGCCAGCACGCAGCACTGACAAGGTGGACTCATCAAACCAGTTCAACAGGCTCAAGGCCTGCACAAAACCAAAGCCTTGGCGTAGTGCATTCAGGGCCTCATTCAGCGCCACACGAGGCTCGCCAAGCTCTCCCAGAATCACTTGCTCCAGCGCGCGCTCTGGGGACAGGCCCGCGCGCAGGTTGTAGGCAATTGCTTGCAAAAATTTTTGCTTGTAGGTGCGATCCACCGATTTTTTGAGCAGACGCAAAAATGCGTTTCGGGTTTTTACTTCGCTCACATTGAGCACCACACCACCACGCTCAATGATGGCCAGCATGGCGTCTCTCGGTTTGCTTGCAGCCACCACCAACTCATGGCGGTAATAGCCGCTCACCTTGGGGTCTGGCCTGGCGGTGGCATCCAGCATGCTGGGTGCCAGGTACTCCACGCGGTAGTTCAGCACACTCATTTACACCACCCCCAGCGCTTGCTCTACCGTGGCCCAATCCACCAAACCGTTGTTGAGCAACACCTCCAAAGTGCGCACGCGGCTGATGTATTCCACGCCGTGCTCGGGCACCAAGTCCACGGGCAATTCAATTTTTTTGTCACGAAACGCGCGGATGAATTTGCCGCGCATGTCTTCATCGCTGGGCACGTGCATGGTTTCGTGCGCGGCCACGCGACCAAAATAGCCGGTGGAATTGCAACGACCACACCCTTGCGCTTTGCGTGCGCCCATCTGTGGTTGAATCAGCCCCCCCGTGCGTTGGGCTGCCAGGGTTTGCATCTGCGCAAGTTCCTCGTGGGTGCACTCGCGCGCACAGCTGCACAAGCGACGAACCAAACGTTGGTGGATCACCAGGCGGAGGTAATGCGCGAGCAAAAACTCGGAGTCTTCCCGATGCACCGGGTCGATGATGGACAAGAACCGCTCGGTGACCTGCAAGGCGCTGTTGGCATGGATGGTGGAGATCACCATGTGGCCACTTTCGGCAAATGCGAGCGCAGCCCGTGCCGAATCCGCATCACGCACCTCACCAAAAATCAGTACGTCGGGGTCTTGTCGCAAAATGGACCGCTCCAGCTCAATGGCCCTTTGTTTGATCAGCGCTTGCAACTGGATTTGTTTTGCAAAAGGCAGAATGTATTCCACCGGGTCTTCCACGGTGATCACATTCATGGCGTCCCGGCGAAACCCACAGGCCATGGTGTACTGTGTTGTGCTTTTGCCAGAGCCTGTGGCCCCAGTGATAAAAACAAGCCCGCCCGATTTGCCACTTTGCTGGTTAACACGCCGCACCAGTTCGATCATCCTGGGCTGCGCTGGAAACAACATGGCCAAGCTGGGCAAGGTTGAAGAATCCAGCGTGCGCAGCACCAATGACTCACCGTCCACCAAGGGCTGCGTGGACACACGAAAATCCACCACGCGATCGTCAAAGCTCACCGACAAGCGGCCATCTTGCGCACTGCGACTGTTGGAAGCGTCCATGCCCGACTCGATTTTGATGCGCGCCACCAAGGATTGCATCAACACCTCGGGCAACAAATAGGTGGGGCGTATCACGGAGTCGATTCGATAGCTCAGCCATGCATCGGGGTCTGATTTGCGACTCAGGTGAATGTCGCTGGCACGCAGGGTGATGGCCTCCCGCAACACGGCGTACACCAAACCTCGCAAACGACCGGCTTCCAGACCATCATTTTTTAAAAGCTCGATCAAACCACTCACCGAGCCGGTTTGCTCCAAGCCCTGAATGGCCGAGATCACTTCATGACGGCTGCTGGGTTGGACTTGTATTCGACTCACATGGATGCGCAAGCCCGCTTGGATGCGTTCCAATTGTTTGGCATTGAGCATCTGCGCCGCACGCAAAGTGAGGGTGCCCTTGTTCAACTCCACAGGGATGCAGCTGTACCGCTTGCACAGGTCCAGGGGCAAGGCACTCTGTATGTTTTGCTGTGGATTGACCTGTTGGGCGTCCTCGTCATCCTGCACCGCCTCATCGGGCACAAAACGAGAGCGCACCGCCAATGCAGCCAGGTCGGCGCTTCGCCCCTCTGAGCGCAATCGCAAGTATTGCTGCCGCAAAAGCTCAATTTGTTGGGTTTCCAAACCCGCACCATTCCACACCGTGTTGGATGACTTGGCCATGCGCCTTACCTCACAAACGGGGTGCTGCTTCCAAACCCACCCGGGTTGGACTGGGGGAAGCCATTGTTAAAACCCCCACCCAATCCGCCACCACCAAAACCACCGCCAAACCCACCGCCCAGGCCACCGCCAAAACCACCACCAAACCCGCCAGGGGATGTGTTGCCAATAATTCTTGAACCGGCAGCGGGCACCAAATAATCAAATGCCTTGGTGTCTACATCTTCCAGGTTGGCTGGCACCAAAGGCGCCGCTGGTGTGGACTCCACTGCACCAAAAAACACCGTCACCCATTGGCCCTGGTCACTGCGCCATTCCACACTCACATCCGAGCCGTCCACGCGTGCCCGCAGTTGGTAGCCGTTGATGTTGAATGGGCGACCGACCTTCATGCGCAGCACGGGTGGCCCAACAGCGCCACTTGTGGCCTCTGCCACCGCCGTGCTTTGCGTTGAATTGCTGCGCCCGGATTGATCCCCACTGCTGCGATTGCTGTTGCCAGAAGACGCTGGCACAACACCAGCACGCGATGCATCCGTGCGCCGCAACACCACCGCATCGCTCACATGCGCACTCACCGCCATTTGCGAAAACAACTGTGCCAAAGGCGCAGGCACATTGGCCGCGTTCAAAGCCTGCTGGCGTATGCTGAACTCCTCTTGGGTGAGGCGATTGGCTGCACGATCCCGCAGCCGCTCCTCGTCCTCGGCTTTGTTCTCTTTGCTGCCTTCTGCGGCGGCAGCTTGTGCGGCTGTGGGCTTACCCGCCTCAGTACCCTGCCCCCACGCAGGGCGAATCAGCGGATTTTGGATGGCGGTTTGTGCATGGACCAAAGGCACGAACGCCATGAGTAGAAGCGCTGGGTAAATTGCTTTGCATGCTGCATTCATTGCTTACCCCCCTTGGCCACCTGAATCATGGGCTCAACCGTGAACGCATTGGTAGGCAAGCGATTCAAGCGCATCGACAACTTGAGCGGCGAAGAGGCACTGGCCAGGGTCGCCTCGGTGCGCTCCACCACGCTGGGTGGCTGGCTTGGCGTGGCCTCCTCCGGCAGAGGCAGCGGCACGTTGCGCTTGGTTTTTTCTACGGCGGTTTTAACCGGCTCATCAAACATCAACAGCTTGGGGCGAATGGTGATCACCAACTCGGTCTGGTCCGAGGTCTCTGTCTTGCTCAACACACCCAGCCCTTTTTGGGCATTGTCCTCTGAACGGGTCACGGTGATCCCGCCCAACAAAATGGTGTCGCCAGGGCGGCAACGCACTTGGGTTTTAAGCTCACGGTCTGCAATTTCTGGAAGGCTCAAATCCACCCCAAGGGCGGTGAATTTTTTAAGCGCCAACAACTCGGTGATAGAAATGTTGATGCGTGTGTAGATGGTGGCATCGTGCGCTTCACCGGTGAGAGACAACTCCAAGCCTGTGCGCAACAACTGTGTATCAGCGGTGGACTGCGCCACACCGTTGACAATTTGTGAGCCCACACGCGATACAAAGGTGGTGGACTGCCCCACGCGAATGGAGCCATTGCTGCCATTCATCAAGCCGATTTTTGGTTGGCTCAATGTTTTTACATCGCCTTGGGTTTTTAAAAAATCCAGCAACACATTGGATTGAAAATTCTCTCCAAAAACCAAGGTCTCCAGCCCTGTGGAGGTTCTGGAAATCTGTGCGAGTGAGTTGGCGGTGCTGCTGGGGCCGCCGATCGCAGCGTCTGCGCCGGCGTTTAAGCCTGCGCCTGTTTTATACAACTCCCAACGGATCCCCATGTTGTTGCTGTCGGTGAGATTGACCTGCAACACATTCATGTCGTACACAATCAACGAGCGGGTGGCACGTGCACGGTCCAGGTAGGTGCGGATGTCGGTCAAGCCTCGGCGGTTGGCGCGAAACACCAAAGAACGGTTGATGCGGTCCAAGTACACATCGCGCGCACCGAGGTATTGCAAGGTGTTGCTGATGCCAGCCATGCTGTCCTCATTCAACACCGGGGGCATGGGCACCACAAATTGTTGCTCTGGCATGATGCGCAACACACCGCTGTCGCTCATGGTCCAGAAAAATCCCATGATCTCGCCCAATTTGTTCATCACATCTTGCAAACTGCCGTTGAGGTTATTCAGCGTCACCACCCCATAACGGGAAGCGGCCTCGGGCCCGCCTTCAAATGCAAACGCCACATTGGTGTTGGCCAGCAAAATTTGCAGCACATCAAACAAGCCGCGCTCAGTGACCGACAGATTGTTGATGTTCAAGGTGGGCAGTTCGCCCTGGCTGTAATTGGGCTTGAGCCAAAAACTGTCCTCGGGCAAACGGTCGATGGGCAAAGTGACCTTTGCACTGGACGGCTCACTTACCGTGAGTTCAGGCGGTTTGATGGCCTCCCGCATTTTTGGCACCGTGTCAGGGCCATGCAGCGGAGCACAAGCCGCCAAAACGCTTGCAAACGCGAGCTTGAGCGCCAGGGCCAGCAGCCGGTTTGGGGCAATGTTTGCGGTTTGAGTTTCCATGAGCTAACCAATTAAAGGGGTATGGTTCACCCAGTATCTCGGCAGGGGTGGGGTTAAACATCCCCCCAAAGAGTTCCTCTCAGGGAGCCACCCCTGTGGGGTAGAATTAGACACCCCCTGCAATCCACCCCAATAAAAACGTCCACATGAAGCATCTTTCCATCCCGGCCAAACTGGCCTCCCCAATCACTGTGCTGTGGTGCGGTGCCTTTGTGTTGTGCGTTTCGCTGGGCATTCGCCACTCGTTTGGTTTGTTCCTCCAGCCCATGAGCATAGACAACCAGTGGGGAAGAGAGGTGTTTGCGTTTTCCATCGCCTTGCAAAACCTGGTGTGGGGCATTGCCCAGCCTTTTGTGGGCCGTGTGGCAGACCGCTTTGGCGCGGGCAAAACCATGCTGGGCGGCGCTGTGCTTTATGTGTGTGGGCTCTATGGCATGAGCCTGTCTACAACACCGGGCATGTTGACCGTCAGTGCTGGTGTGTTGATCGGCTTGGGTTTGAGTGGCACCACGTTCCCGGTGGTGTTTGGTGCAATTGCACGCGCCATGCCACCCGAAAAACGCAGCATGGCCATGGGGATTTCCATGGCGCTGGGCTCGCTGGGGCAATTTGCATTTTTGCCTGGTGGGCTGCAATTGATTAACCACTTGGGTTGGAGCAACACACTCACTTTGTTTGCAGTGTTGGCAGCCCTGATTGTGCCGCTGGCCTGGCCACTGCTTAAAACCGACCACGCGCCCTCCTCGCCACAGCAAACACAGCCAGAACTTGGCATGTGGCGCACCCTTCAACAGGCGATTTTGCACCGGTCGTTTTTAATGCTCAGCCTGGGCTACTTTGTCTGCGGCTTTCAAATTTTGTTCATCAGCGTGCACCTGCCCAGCTACCTGCAAGACAGTGGCGTGTCGGCCAGCGTGGGCAGCAATGCATTGGCGTTGATTGGCTTGTTTAATATCTTGGGCAGCTACCTGGCAGGATTGTGGGGTGGCCAGTTTAGAAAGCCCATGTTGCTGACCGCCATTTACAGCCTGCGCGGGTTGCTCATCGTGGCTTTTGTGATGATCCCGCTCTCACCCGCCACGGTGTACCTGTTTGCAGCCTGCATGGGCGTGCTGTGGTTGTCCACGGTGCCCTTGACCACCGGCACGGTGTCAGCCATGTTCGGTGTTAAAAACTTGTCGATGCTGGGCGGCTTGGTGTTTATGTTCCACCAGTTGGGTGCGTTTGTGGGTGGCTGGCTGGGGGGCATGCTGTTTGATGCCACTGGCAGCTACACCCAGGTCTGGTGGATCTGCGTGGCTTTGAGTGCAATGGCTGCCGCGGTAAACTGGCCAATCCGGGAAGAAAGTGCAAGCCCCAATGAACCCAAACCACAATCCGCCTGACAACCCCAACACCACACCAACCCTGATGCCGCGCTGGGCGAAGGTGGTGATGGTGTTGTTTGCCCTGCTGGTGATGCTCGGTTATGCCAGCCCAGACATGCGGGCCGTGTACGCTGCGGCTTGGGCAGCCTGCTTTTGAGCAGTTTGCCCTTTAGTTCATACCCCACAACCGGTTGATGAAATTGTCCTGCCGCATGCGCGACTCAATCACCAACTCATTTTGGTTGGGCTTGATTTCATGAAATTCGCCGTATTCCACCACGGTGACCACGCCGTGGTTTTGGGTGCGGTAGTGCGCTGCTTGGGAGGTGAAATAACCACTGGTGATCACGCTGACACCGTCTTGCACAATGCTGGAGCCCGTTGAATTGACTTCCACGTCATCGGCCAGCACAAAGTACCTACCTGGCTTGAGGTTGTTGAAAAAGTAGCGTCCATGTTCATCGGTTTTTGTTTTGAGCGAATACTTGGCCATCCGGGGATCGGGCACATACTGAACCAATTGTGCCTCTTTGGAAGAGCGTCTTTTGCTGCGACTGTCTTTTTCAAGTTTCAGCCATTCTTTTAAGTGCTCAGTCTCTGGCAAAAGAATCACGGTGATGCCTTTCAGGTGCACCGCGGGCTCGGCACTCAAAATATAGTCCCCACCCGCGTACGGTCCACTCGTGGTCACCCTGTGATAAAGCACACCTTTGATTCGCGAAGAGCCCTTGGCCATGGCCGCCTTGGCCAGGTTCTCGTCAAACGGCACAGTCACCTTCTCTTTGATCGGATTGGCGGCCTGCTTTTGCACGGCGTTGCGGTCTGCGTGCTCCATCGGGCTGGCGCATGCGGTTAACAACAATGCAAATGCACAACTTGCCCAGGCGGATGATTTGTTCATGGGGAACACCCTTGCTTAAATAAGAAGCAAGGATTTTAGTGGGCACAGACACACCCAACCCATGGGATTTACTGAATGCAAAATGTGTGTCCGTTCTGCTCAATGGGCAAAAAAGCCAAACACCCAGGGAATGAGCAGAGCGCCCAAAATACCGTGCAAACCCATGCCCAGGCTGGCATAACGCCCCGCCTCTGGATGCACAGAAAACGCCCGGGCTGTGCCAATGCCATGCGCTGCCAAGCCCATGGTAAAACCACGCACCCACCAGCGCTTCAAGCCCATGCGGTTGAACAGCCACGTGCCGACGGCCGCTCCCAAAATACCCGTCACAATGGCAAACAAAGCAGTGAGCGTGGGCGAGGCGCCAACGCGCTCACTCACCCCCATGGCGATGGGTGCGGTCACAGACTTGGCCCAAAGACTTTGCACAATCTCTTGGTTTGCACCCAACAGGTAAGCGGTGCCCAAGGCACTCCCAATGGACAAAGCCCCACCCAACAACAGCGCCACACTCAGCAGCGCCAAGGTGCGAATGGTTTGCCCTTTCACGGCGGTCAGCCCTTGGTAAATGGGCACGGCCAATGCGACAGTGGCGGTGCCCAGCAAAAAGTGCACAAACTGCGCCCCCTCAAAATATTGCTGATAGCTCAAACCCGAGACCTGCAAAAACATGGCCAAGAGCAGCACCGCAATCATCACAGGGTTGGCAAAGGGATGCAGACCACTTTTTTTGTAACACCACAAACCAATTTGATAGGCAAGCAGTGTTAAAAACAGGGCGCTTAATGGATTGCCGCTTAAGTAAACCCAAATCTCGGGAAGCGCCAACACCCGCTGTGCAGGCTCACTCATGCTCGCGCCCCTCACTCACCTCGCCCGGCATGAAACGCGCCGCCAGCTTGTTGAGTAAAAATGCCGTGCCCACCAAGGTGACCACCACACTGACCAGCAGGGTCGCCAAAATCACCACACCAAACTCCGCCAACACCGGCCAAAAAACCACCACACCCACGGCAGCGGGCACAAACAACAAACCCAAATTGGCCGTGAACACCTGGGCCGTGGACTGAATGTCTGCGGGCACACCGCCTTGCCAAAAAAAATACGCCAAGAGTGCAATCAGACCCAACACGGGCCCGGGGATGGAGGGAAACAGGGCAAAGCTCAGCAATTCGCCCAGCGCCTGGAATGCCAACAACATGGTGAGGGATTTAAGCATGAGTCAGTGTAGCGCCATGATTTTTTTATAGTCAACCGGAGAAAACCTGAGGCGTTAAAATCAAACAGACAGTAGACACTTCAAAACAATATTCAAGGAAAACCCATGAACACATTGAAACTTTCTGCACTTGCCCTCGCCCTGTTTGCCGCAGGCTGCGCCACCAACAGTGGAGGCGTGTTTCAACAACCGCAAGCCCCCGTGCAAGCGGCCCCGGGCTCACCCGTGGCAGTTGCTGGCTGCCCGGTGGCACCGGAGCGCAAAGTGGACCACACCAAAACGGCCATTGGCACAGCTGTGGGCGCCATTGGTGGTGCCATTGTGGGCAACAGCATTGACGGCAAAGACACCGTGCGCGGTGCAGCGCTGGGCGGATTGTTTGGCTACTTGGTGGGCAGTCAGATTGCCGTGCGCGAGCAACGCGATGGGTCTGTGATGCTCGACATTCCGGGTGCGGCTTTGTTTGACACCAACAAAACAGCCATCAAGCCTCAATTTGCCGGCACGCTGGATCAAATTGCAGCAACCCTGCGCGACAACCCCAACACCATTGTGTGCGTGATTGGATACACCGACAGCACAGGCAGTGATGAGTACAACCAGGATTTGTCGGTGCGCCGTGCACAATCGGTCACCAGCTTCCTCACCAGCAAAGGCATTGATGGCGGGCGACTGACCGCAGCAGGTTTGGGCAAGCGCTTCCCGGTCGCCTCCAACGACACCGAAGCGGGTCGCACACAAAATCGCCGTGTTGAGATGTATGTGCGCAACTAAAGAGTGAACTTTGTGCAGGGTGCCGCCACCTATGATTTTATGTACAAGGCAACACCATGCATCCATTCGTTGTCCACGCTCACCCCACCGTAAGACAGGCCAATCAGGCCTGCCTTGCCCTCACCAGCAACCCACGTTTGCCTGTGACCACCCTGGCCTCATCGGATTGGCAGTTTGTGAACCCCAACGAAGATTTGGCCGAACAAGCCAACAGCCTGCTGCGTCAATTTGTAGCAGCCAATCCAAACGTGGGTGTCCATTTTTGCGACCCCACAAGCCAAGATCCCTTGTTGCGAGACAGCAGCTTGCTGGCCTCGCGGCTGTACGATTGTGTAAAAACGCTGATTAAAAATGGCTTGGTAGGGGAATGTGCGCAACTTGCAAAGTTGGACCTGCATGGCCAACCTGGAAGGCCCAAACAGTTTGCACTGTTCAAGGCATGCCCACCAGCCGCAGCGTTGAACACCGCCGAGCAAAATGAAGCAGTTACCATGATCAAGAACCGGAGCGTGGGCGCATTGACCTGGATCGAAGAACAAACCTTGGCGGGATGCCGCCAAGGTTTGAACAGCGGCTTGTAAAAAAGCGGCTTATTTGTCGCGCAACTCGCGGCGCAAAATTTTGCCCACGGGGGTTTTTGGCAGCTCGTCGCGGAATTCCACAAACGATGGGATTTTGTAGCCGGTGAGGTTTTGGCGGCAATGTGCAATCAAATCCTCTTTGGTGATGCTCGGGTCTTTTTTAACGACCACCAGCTTCACCTTCTCGCCGGTGACGGGGTCGGGCACGCCCACCACGCCGCATTCCAGCACGCCAGGGTGCTGCGCCACCACGTCCTCAATCTCGTTGGGGAACACGTTGAAACCAGACACAATGATCATGTCTTTCTTGCGGTCCACAATCTTCAAAAAGCCTTTTTCGTCCATGATGCCAATGTCGCCAGTGGCGAGCCATCCATCTTGGTCGATGGTCTTGGCGGTCTCTTCTGGGCGGTTCAAATAGCCCTTCATCACCTGTGGGCCTTTAACGCAAATTTCACCCACATCGCCCACGCCACCCCACAGACCATTGTCCATTTTCAAGCGCACATCGGTGCCAGGGATGGGCATGCCCACATTGCCGCGGAAGGCAGGAGGCTGCTCACCATGCAAAGGCGGGACAGTGACCACGGGAGAAGTTTCGGTCATGCCAAAACCTTCGGAAATGGCGCAACCGGTGACCTTGTACCAGCGCTCAGCGATGGGCTGCTGCAGCGCCATGCCGCCCGACATGGTGAACTTGAGCTTTGAAAAATCACGGGCACAGAATTCTGCATTGTTCAAGAAAGCGTTGAACAGTGTGTTCACGCCGGTGATCACGTGGAACTCTTCTTTGCGCAGCACCTTCATGACCGTGCCCACATCGCGGGGGTTGGCAATCAGGATGTTGCGTGCACCGAAGGTCATGAACAACATGCAGTTCACGGCCAATGCGTAGATGTGGTAGAGCGGCAGCATGGTGACCACGGTGATGGGCTCTTTGCCGATGGCCTCGCTCATCCAAGCCAAGCCCTGCTCCATGTTGCTCATGAGGTTGCGCTGCGTGAGCATGGCGCCCTTGGACACGCCGGTTGTGCCACCGGTGTACTGCAGAAGGGCCACGTCATCCAGCGTGGGGCTTGGCGCAGGGAAGCTCACACCCTTGCCCGCTGCAAGCGCTTTTTTGAGCGGCATGGCTTGGGGCAAGTTGTAGGCAGGCACCAGCTTTTTGATTTTGCGCATCACAAAGTTGACGATCAAACCCTTCAGGCCGCCCAACAGGTCGCCAAGCTGGGTGATCACAATGTTCTTCACCTTGGTGCCCTCAAGGGCGTTTTGCAAGGTGTTGCCAAAGTTCTCAAACACCACAATGGTGGTTGCGCCAGAGTCTTTGAGCTGGTGATTCAACTCGCGCACCGTGTAGAGGGGGTTGACGTTGGTCAATGTACAACCCAACTTCATGGCACCCACAAAGCAAACCGGGAACTGCACGCAGTTGGGCAACATGATTGCAACCACATCGCCTGCCTTCACGCCCACGCTTTTGAGATAACCCGCAAACTGGTCAGACATTTCGTCGACCTGGCGGTAACTGAACTCGGTGCCGGCAGAAACAAACGCAGACCGATCGGCGTACTTTTTAAGGCACTCGCTCACCAATTGCAACATGCTGGTGTAGCGGATGGGAGGCATGTCGCCCGACACACCCGGTGGGTAATTCTTGGTCCAGTAACGGGACTCAAACAGCTCTTGCGCTTGTTTGCTGACAAAACCGTTGAACTGGTCGGGTGACACCTTTGGGGCGTCTTCGGGACGAGCTGACATGCAATATCTCCTGATAAATCGTGTGAGACCGCCAAAGAAGCCGTGTACGCCGGTTTGAGGATTTGTCTCCGCTGGCGTGCCTCTTGGCACTCGATTTTTATAATGGTTTATAGATTTTCTACCAGTGCCTAAGATAGCATTGTTCACCCCAAATGGGTAAGTTTGGCGTAAGTTCCGGGCGTTTTAAGCACACGTAGAGAATGAACTTAACGCCCGGTGAATCTACTTAAGCATTTTTACCGACTCACCCAAAAATGCCCATCCCAGTCCCTTTGCCAGTCCCAATCCACGCGACCAACAACGCCGTGGCCCAACAGCGTTTGGACCACCCACGAATACTGGTTTCACCCCGCAACCTGATTTATACAGGCGTCGCGCTGCTGTCCACCGGTTTGATTAACGCCGTGATCGGTGGGGTGCTGGTGAGCAAATACCAAAACAGCGAAACCGTTGGCAAAGACATCGGCTTGAGCCAATTGGGGGTAGGCAGCGTGTTTGTGACCACTGGTTTGGCCATGCTGACTTTTGGGGCGTTTCGCCTGCTTGC
>DASUDK010000112.1:0-7264 GCA_036275655.1 Limnobacter sp.
ATTGCTACGCGACGTCCGTGTTTCATTGATGTTCTCCTAAGAATTGTTGTATTCGGTTTATGCGCCAACCAGGTTCTGGCCGCACACGCGCAGGGTGGCGCCATTCACGCCAGCCGCCAGCGGGCTGGCCATGAAGGTCACAGCCTCTGCAATGTCCACAGGCAGACCGCCCTGCGACAAGGAAGACAAACGGCGAGCCACCTCGCGGGTCACCACGGGAATGGCCGCTGTCATTTGGGTTTCAATAAAGCCAGGTGCAATCGCGTTGATCGCAATGCCCTTGCCGCTCAGTTCTTTGGCCATGGCGTCCACATACCCAATCACTGCACTCTTGGTTGCTGCGTAATTGGTCTGGCCTGCGTTGCCAGCAATCCCACCGATGGAAGAAATGCACACAATGCGCGCATTCTCTGCAAAGCCGTTTTCAAGCAATTGCTCATTGCAACGCACGATGGCACCCAGGTTCACGTCCAGCACCATGTCCCACAGGTGTGGGGCCATGTTGCGCAACATCTTGTCGCGTGTAATCCCCGCGTTGTGAACAATGATGTCAATCCCACCACCCTTCTGCTTGGCCACCGCAGCCAGCTTCTTGCCAGCGTCTGAATCGGTGATGTCCAAGGGGCAAGCCACACCACCAATCGCACTCATGGTAGCGCCCAAGGTGCTTTCATCGGCTGGGCGGTCCACGCCAATCACCGTGGCGCCTTCGCGAGCCAAAACCTCGGCAATCGCGGCACCAATGCCGCGCGCGGCACCGGTGACCACCGCCAGTTTGCCCGTCAGCGGCTTTTCTGCAAAAGCACCAGCCTTCACGCCTTTGGGGGAACCAGCCACGGGCAACACCTGCCCAGTCACGAATGCAGAGTGTGGGCTCAAGAAAAAGCGAAGCGCGCCCTCGATACCAGCCTCGGCACCGGCCTTCACCTGGATCAGGTTGGCTGTTGTGCCATTCTTGCCGCTCTCTTTGGCCAGGCTGCGAATAAAACCAGGCAAGGCGTACTGCGCAGTCTCCGCCACGGCGTCTTTGCCATCGCCACGGGGGCGTCCAATCACCACGATGCGGCTGTTGGAAGGCACCTTGCGCAAGCGTGGATTAAAAAAGTCGTACAACAAGCGCAAATCAGCCACCGTGTTTGCACCGGTCACATCCAGAACATACACATTCTCGGGCACACCGTTGTCGGCTTGGGAAATGCCCACATCCACCTTGGCTTTGGCAGCGGCTTGCTTGATGCCATCCAAGCCTGCAAGGTCGGCAGACACTTTGATGGAGGCACCCATGCTGTCCAGGCCTTTTACAACCGCCGTGGCCACAGCCCCGTAGGTGCTTGCACCGACCAGTGCGTTCACACCCGCCAGGCTTTTCTCGGCGTAACCGGTTTTTGCGCGCTTCAGCATGGGGGGCACGGGCAAGCCCAGCGCAGCGGCGATTTGTTTACCTGTGGAGGTGTGGACAAATTCGAGAATTTTGTCAGCCATGTGTCTCGTCCTTTTGGGGTCTAGGTGTGATTGCTTTGGGCTAAGGATAGCCCAGTGCATTCATGTTACTGTTGCGTAACTTCGGAGTGTATAGAAACTTGACCAGAAAATCGTAGAGGGCTTTCTCTAACCCGGAGTTGGTCCAGGGAATTGTTCAGGCCGGAAAAAGTGTGGGCGCTGCGCCCGGTGTCCACAGCGGCATTTTGGGCATGGCCTGGGCCAACCAGTCAGAGCTCAAAAACCGGTGTAGCCAAGCCTGAACATGCTCGAAGCCCTCGGCGGCATCAAACCACGCCTCATCCGCAATCCGGAACTGCCTCACAAAAGGCAAAATCGCGCAATCGGCAAAAGCGGGTTTTGACCCGAGCAGCCAAGGCAATTGACCTGGCCCCAGTTGGTGCGCCATGGCCTGCAACTGCGCATGCCATTGCAAAATCAAATCCACACAGGCTTGCCTGTGCGGCAAGGGGTCGCAGTTGTTGTAGCGGTTGGGGTATTTGTAGCGGTCCAGATGGTGTTTGAATGGACCATCCAGTGCGGCAATCCAAGCCTCGGTTTGTGCCTGCTGTTGCGCATCAGGCAAGCACCAGCCAGCCGGGTGGTTCTGGTTCACCGCCCAGCGCATCACCTCCAGGCTTTGTTCAATCACAGTGCCGTCTTGCAACCACAACACCGGCACCGTGCCCTTGGGCGAAATCTCAAGCATATGGGCAGGCTTGTCGCGCAACACAATCTCACGCGCCTCCACTCGCAGGCCTGCGGCCACAATGGCCAGCCTGGCCCGCATGGCGTAGGGGCAACGCCTGAAGGTGTACAACACGGGCAGCCCCACGGCGTGCTCCACCTGAATAGCCCCGCTCAAACCTGTGCTGGCGACGGCGCATCCTCTGCCGTCTTGGGTGGCATTTTTCGGCCAATGTGGCGCTCATTGCGGGCCTTGGCCAACTGGATCTGCTTTTGCCGCTCGCCAAACCGCTGCTTTTGATCCTCAGTCAATTTGTCGTAGCAATGCGGGCAACCCACGCCATGAATGTACTTTTCGCTTTGTTTTTCTTCCTCGGTGATGGGCATGCGGCAGGCATGGCACAAATCGTACTCGCCCACCTGCAAACCATGTTTCACCGACACCCGCTGGTCAAACACAAAGCATTCGCCTTTCCAAAGGCTTTGCTCCTCGGGCACTTCTTCGAGATACTTCAAGATACCGCCTTCCAGGTGGTAGACCTCGTCAAACCCCTGCTCCAGCATGTAGGCGGTCGCCTTTTCGCAGCGAATACCGCCTGTGCAAAACATGGCAATTTTTTTGGGTCGACGCCCCGGGGGCAAGCCCTTCAGGTTTTGTTCCACCCACTGCGGAAATTGCCGGAAGGTCGTGGTGGCGGGGTCCACCGCGCCTTCGAACGTGCCAATCGCGTATTCGTAATTGTTGCGGGTGTCGATCACCAGCGTCTCGGGGTCTTGAATGAGCGCGTTCCAGTCGGCAGGCTTCACATAGCGTCCCACCAAGCGATTGGGGTCAATCCCGTTCACACCCATGGTCACTATTTCGCGCTTCAATTTCACCTTCAGGCGAATAAAAGCCTGTTCAGGCGCCACCGAATACTTGGGTGCCAAATCAGCAAACTCGGGCATGGCCCACAAATACTGCATGAGGTTCACCACGCCTACGCGTGGCCCACTCACTGTGCCATTGATGCCCTCGGTGGCGAGCAAAAGCGTGCCCACAATCTGATTGTCGGCACACACCGCCTCCAGCTTGGGCTTGAGCGCCTCAAAATCGGGCAGGCTCACAAACTTGTAAAGGGCAGCCACCACAATCTGATCGGTCTGGGGAATAGAGCTGGCGTTCATCAACATCTGGATATTCAAGCGTTTTTAACCTAACCCACCATTGTAACCGAGCGCTTGGATTTTCCCAATCAAGCCAACAACCCAAGCAAGCAAACGCTTTGGTAGACTGTAGGCAGGTTCTATGCACCCGCGTGGGCCAAAACAACACAAAAAAACAACATGAACGCGTTTTGGATTTTGGTATTGCTGATTGCTGTGTCAGGCTTTTTTTCCCTGGCCGAAATGGCGCTTGCCTCCAGCCGCCGCTCCAAACTGCAAGCCATGGCCGACGCTGGCAATGCCAAAGCGAAAGTGGCGCTTACCATCATCGACAGCCCAAGCCGTTTGCTGGCAGCGACACAAACCGGCATCACTGCCGCCGCGCTGCTCATGGGTATTTATGGTGAATCGGCCATGTCGGCCACCTTCAGTGCTTGGATTGAACAACACCTCCCGGCGGTCGCTTCTATGGCCGACACCCTCGCCTTTTGGGTCACAATCGCCTTGGTCACCGCCGTGTCCATCATCCTCGGCGAAATTGTGCCCAAGCGAATTGCCATTGCCAATCCAGAAGCCGTTGCCGCTTTTTGTGCACCGGTGATGGCGCTATTCATCAAGGTCATGCGCCCTGCCATTGCATTGCTGTCCAAAGGCGCAGACTTGGTGCTCAAACTCATGCCCTTCAAAGCGGCCCCAGCGGTCAGCAGTGTCGAAGACATCCTCGCCTTTTTGCACGAAAGCGAACAGGCAGGCTCCCTGGCGCCCGAGGAAACCCATTTGATGGGCAACGTGCTGCGGCTTGAAGACCGGCGCCTGGCCCACGTCATGACCCCTGTCAGCGACATTGCCTACATTGACTTGCATGCCCCCCGGGAGGACAACCTTCGGCTGTTGCGCGAGGCCCCCCACTCCATGCTGCCAGTCTGCAAAGGCAACTTGCAACAAATCATTGGCGTGGCCGAGAGCCACGACATTTTGCAGGCCGCCATGGAAGGCGACATCGACTTTGCTGAAATACCCCTGGACAGCGCACTCTACGTGCCCGCATCGCTCACCCTGGTGGACTTGTTGCGCACCTTCCGCCAACAAAAAAAGACCTTTGCTTTTGTGGTGAGTGAATTTGGCATGACCGAAGGCATCGTGACCATTGATGACGTGCTTCAAAGCGTGGTGGGCGACATGATGCCCATGCTGGACAGCCCAGACGAAGCCCTGGCCGTGAAACGAGAAGACGGCTCGTGGTTGCTGGATGGGCTGCTGGCCATCGACGAGATGAAACTCAAGCTTGGTGTGCGCGACTTGCCGCAAGAGGACCTGGGCAACTTCCACACCGTGGGTGGATTTGTGCTGGCCTCACTGGGACGCATTCCCAAAAAGACCGAAAAGTTTACCTGGCACGACTGGCAGTTTGAAGTGGTGGACGTGGACCGCAACCGGGTTGACCAAGTACTGGCCACCCCAAAACGCCCCAACAGCGAGCAGCACTGATCACTGATGGGCGCTGTTGCCGGTCAAGCCCTTGGGCAAAGGAAAAGCAATGTTTTCTTCCACACCCTCTAAATTGCGCACGCTCAACGCACCCCATTCCTTGAGGCGCTTTACAACGCCCTGCACCAAATGCTCAGGGGCGGAGGCACCCGCCGTCAGACCCACATGCTTCACACCATCAAACCAGGTTTTCTCCAAACTGTCCGCATTCTCAATCAGCTTGGCTGGCACGCCCAGTTTTTCGGCCACCTCGCGCAAACGATTTGAATTGGAGCTGCTGGGGCTGCCCACCACCAGCACCAAATCCACTTGGCGGGCCATGAACTTCACGGCATCCTGACGATTTTGAGTGGCGTAACAAATGTCAGCCTTTTTGGGTTCGCGAATATCGGGGAATTTGGCTTTGAGTGCAGCGATTACCCGTGAGGCGTCATCCACACTCAGTGTTGTTTGTGTGACATAGGCCAACGGCGTGCCCTGGGCAATGTCCAGCTTGGCGACATCGTCTTCGGTTTCCACCAAATAAATGCCATCATTCACCTGGCCCATGGTGCCCTCCACCTCGGGGTGACCCTCGTGGCCAATCATCACCACCTCGCAGCCTTGCGCACGCATTTTGCTTACTTCCACATGCACCTTGGTGACCAAGGGGCACGTGGCGTCGAACACCTTCAAACCCAAGGAATCGGCCTGTGCACGCACGGCCTGCGACACGCCATGGGCAGAAAACACCACCGTAGACCCGCTCGGTACTTCGTCCAGCTCATCCACAAAAATGGCGCCTTTGCTGCGCAAATCCTCCACCACGGTCTTGTTGTGAACAATCTCGTGCTTCACATAAATGGGCGAGCCAAACTGCTGCAGTGCGCGCTCAACTATTTCAATCGCGCGATCCACGCCCGCGCAAAATCCACGCGGCTGGGCCAAACTGATGTCCATGGATGTCCTCAAACGTTGGGGCAAATGCCTTACAGCACGCCAATCAATTGCACTTCAAAACTCAAGGTTTTGCCTGCCAAGGGGTGATTGAAGTCAAAAAGGATGTTGTCCTCACGCTCTTCCACCACCGTGCCAGCAAACTGTCCGCCATCCGGCGCGGGGAAATGCACAAACTCCCCGGGTTCAAAGGTGGTGCCCTCCTCGGCGTAGCGCGACAACAGCGCCTTGCTCACAGGCCGGTACAAATCGGGATTCACCTCACCATAGGCGCCACCGGGCTGCACCGTGAACATGTCACGTTGGCCAGCCTGCATGCCAAACAGGCAGCGCTCCAACCCCTCGGCCAACTGCCCGGCCCCAATCTGCAGGGTGGCTGGCTTGTCTTCAAAGGTGGACACAATCACCTGCTGGTTGTCGGCCAAGCGAATGCGGTAGTGCAAGGTTACATACGAGGTTTCATTCACCACGGGTTTGTCCGCAGGCTGATTCATTGCAACATCCTGAGTCATACAACAAGCCCTCTATTCTACGCCTTTTGCAAATGCCCACCACAGCCGGCCACGGCAAAAGGAACCGAGCACCGGCTCCACACACTTAGTGAAAATGTTGTGCAACGTCCAAGCAGTTCGAACCACCTCCCTGAGCATTTACAACCATGAGCATCCAACATTGGCCCAAACACGACCGCCCCCGGGAGCGCTTGATTCAGCAAGGTGCAGAATCACTCTCCGATGCCGAGTTACTGGCCATTTTTTTGCGCACTGGCCTGCCCGGCAAAAGCGCCGTCGAATTGGCACGTGACATGATTGTGCAATTTGGCGGCTTGCAAAACTTAAACCGGGTCAGCCTGGAAGATTGGGTAAAAGTTCGCGGCTTGGGCCAAGCCAAATACGCACAACTGCGCGCCTGCCTAGAAATGGCCAGACGCTGCTTGTCTCACGAACTTCAAGACAAACAACTCAACCTCAATGACCCCAGCGCATTGGAGCGCTTTGTGCGTGCGCACATCGGATTGAGTGAGGTAGAAAATTTTTTGGCGATAGCCCTAGACAGTCAGCTGAAGGTGTTGGCGCACAAAACCATGTTTCAAGGCACCGTCAACAAAACCGCTGTATACCCCCGGGAAATTCTAAAATTTGCCATTGCGCACAATGCCCCACGCATCATGGTTGCACACAACCACCCCAGCGACCACTGCCAGCCCAGCGCCGCCGACGACCGTTTAACAAGGCAACTGCATGAGGCACTTGCCTTGGTGGACATTGAGCTGGTGGACCATTTGGTGATTGGCCCAAGCGGTGCTTATTCTTATCGAGGCAACAACCGCAGTCCTTTTTAGCGCAAATTCTTCTAAATTTCCCAAAAAAGGCTGGGCTTTCTCTCGGGAATTGGTTATACTTTTGGACTTCGCTGCAAATTTGCCGCACCAGTTGCGCGCCATTTGCTGTACACTAATCGACTTTGCTGAATTTGGGGTCATCATGGCTCGCGTATGTCAAGTAACGGGTAAGCGCCCGATGGTGGG
>DASUDK010000113.1:0-3454 GCA_036275655.1 Limnobacter sp.
CCCAAATGCCGCCAACACCCTGACCGGGTCTTCCAGGTGTGGGTAATGCCCAAGCCCGGCTAACCGCACCACCCGGTGGCCAGGCACCAATTCTTCAAACCGGTCCACCATGTGTCCGCCCGAAATGGGGTCATCCACCCCGTCGATCAACGTGATGGCAGCGGGGCTGCATTGCAAAGCCCCCACCCAACGGTCGCGGTGGTCTCGTCGCTCAGTCATGTAGCGAATCAACAAATGCATCCTCAGGTTGCCTTGCTTGTGGGTGAGCAATCGCCATGCGGCATCAATGTCAGCATCGCTCAACCCTGGTGAGCATATTTTGCGCAAGTTGGCAGTCAGTTTTTCTTGCGTGGTGAAGCGGGTGAAGATCGCTCCCAAAGGACTGAGCATGATTTTTTGCATCAGGATGGGGCGATGCGTCTCTGGAAACAAACCGCCGTTGAGCAGGGTGATGTGGGTCATCTGAAAACCCAACTTGCCCTCGTTTTGGCGGGCCATCAACTCTTGAGCCACGGTGTCGCCCACATCATGCGCAAACACGGCGCAGGCCCCAATGCCCTTGGCCTTGAGCACGGCCTCTGCAATGCTGGCTTGGTTGAAAATGGAATGCACCCACACCGCGGGCTTGTCGGAGTAGCCATACCCCAGCATGTCAAAGGCAATCAAGCGATGGGTTTTTGACAGGGTGGGCCAAAGCAGGTGGAAGTCGTAGCTTGCCGTTGGAAAGCCATGAATCAACAACATGGCGGGCTTGCTGCGCTCACCGCTGTCGCGAACAAAAATCGCGTGGCCCTGCCAATCCAGAAACTCTCCGCCTGCGTACCAATCGTCCAATTGCATGGGTGTGCCAAATGTTCTAAAAGAACCTTAGCTTAGCACCACCATGTTGTCGCGATGGATCAGTTCGGGCTCATCCAAGTAACCCAAAATGGGCTCAATGGCGCTGGTGGGCTGTTTGGCAATTTTTTTCACATCTGCGGCGGCATAATTCACCAGCCCGCGAGCCACTTCTTGGCCGTCTGGGCTTAGGCAGGCCACCACGTCGCCGCGTTGAAAATTGCCTTGGCAACCTGTCACGCCAATTGGCAACAGGCTGCCCTTTTTTTTGCGCAGCGCCTCGGCCGCACCAGCATCCAGCAACAGGGCGCCTTTGAGTTTGAGGTGGTCGGCCATCCACTGCTTACGGGCGGCCAAACGCCCCATGGGCGCTTTGAGGTAGGTGCCCACCGATTCGCCCTGCATCAAGCGCACCAGCACATTGGGCTCGTGGCCGCTGGCAATCACTGTGGCGGCTCCGCTGCGGGCGGCGCGCTTGGCCGCCAAAATTTTGGTGATCATGCCGCCTGTGCCCACGGCACTGCCCGCACCGCCAGCCATTTTTTCCAACTCGGGATTGCCGGCCGTCTCTTCCACAATGAACTTTGCATCTGGATTTTTGCGGGGGTCGCTGCTGTATAAGCCCACCTGATCCGTCAAAATCACCAACGCATCGGCCTCGACCAGGTTGGTCACCAAGGCACCGAGGGTGTCGTTGTCGCCAAAGCGAATTTCGTCGGTGACCACGGTGTCGTTCTCGTTGATGATGGGCACCACCTTGTGATGCAACAACGAATACAACGTGGAGCGCGCATTGAGGTAGCGCTCCCGGTCTGCCAAATCTGCATGGGTGAGCAGCACCTGCGCGCAGGTGAGCCCGTGCTCCGCAAAACCGATTTCGTAGGCGTGCACCAGGCCCATTTGCCCAACAGCCGCGGCGGCCTGCAATTCATGAATTTCTTTGGGGCGCTTGGGCCACTTGAGGCGCTTCAATCCTTCTGCAATCGCACCCGAAGACACCCAAACCACCTCGCAGCCTTGCGCGGCCAACTCGGCCACCTGCGCAGCCCAAGCCCGGATGGAGGCCATGTCCACGCCCTGCCCACCTTTGGTGACCAGTGAACTGCCCACCTTCACGACCACGCGTTTGTTGGCCAAAGCTTTGCTGGACTGCGTCTGGGGAAGCTGCACCGACACGGTGTTTACTCCTGAGAGGTGTCTGTTGAAGAATGATCCAAGAGTGTGCCAGAACCCGCCCGGAATCGGGCGTCGGGCTCGGGCGGAAATTCCACAAGCATTTGCTGCACAAGGTTTTCGTACACCAAGCGCATCAGGGTCTGGGTGTTTTCGCCGGTCAGGCTGGAGATGGCATGCACCGGCCCTTCCCAGCCCGTTTGTTTGCGGTAACGGGTCACAAAATCGTCCAAGCGGGCCTTGCGCTCATCCACGGGCACCATGTCGATTTTGTTCAAAATCAGCCAACGGGGCTTTCGCCAGAGCGCTTCATCGTATTTGCGCAACTCTTCCACAATGGCCACCGCCTCGCGCACTGGGTCCACGGCCTCGTCAAAGGGGGCAATGTCCACCAGGTGCAGCAATACGCGCGTGCGGCTGAGGTGCTTTAAAAACTGGTGACCCAGCCCGGCGCCTTCAGCAGCGCCCTCGATCAGCCCCGGCACATCGGCAATCACAAAGCTCTGTGCATGGCCAATTCGCACCACACCCAGGTTGGGGTGCAAGGTGGTGAAGGGATAATCGGCAATTTTGGGTCGGGCGTTGGACACGGCCGCAATCAGGGTGGACTTGCCCGCGTTGGGCATGCCCAGCAGCCCAACATCGGCCAATACTTTCAATTCCAGCTTGAGCCTGGCTTGCTCACCGTCTTTGCCTTTCGTGAACTGGCGCGGCGCGCGGTTCACACTGCTCTTAAAGTGAATATTGCCCAGGCCGCCATCGCCACCCTTGGCTATCAACACTTGCTGATCGTGCTCGGTGAGGTCGGCCACCACCAAACCGGTGTCGGCATTGATGATCGTGGTGCCCACCGGCATTTTCAAGACGATGTCGGGGCCGGCTGCGCCATAGCAATCGGAACCACGGCCATTTTCACCGCCTTTGGCCCGGTACTGTTTGGAATAACGGTAATCAATCAAGGTGTTGAGGTTGCGGTCCGCCTGAACGAAAACACTGCCGCCGCGACCACCATCGCCACCATCTGGCCCACCTTTGGGAATGAATTTTTCGCGACGAAAGCTGCCAGAGCCATTGCCGCCCTTGCCCGCAAACACCTCGATGGTGGCTTCGTCGATGAATTTCATGCCTGTCTGCCTAATGAATGGTAAAAACAAAAATAGCCCTGCATGGCAGGGCTATTTTGACCCGGCACCGCGTGCAGTGCCAAGCTGGAGCCGGTGATTAACCTTCGCTGGCCACCACGCTCACGGTTTTGCGACGCAGTGCGCCTTTCACCGAGAACTGCACTTGTCCGTCTGTCAGGGCGAACAGGGTGTGGTCTTTGCCCATGCCCACGTTGTCGCCTGCATGGAAACGTGTACCGCGCTGGCGAATGATGATGCCACCGGCGTTGATGGCTTGGCCACCAAACACCTTGACACCCAGTCGCTTGGCTTCTGAGTCA
>DASUDK010000114.1:0-2780 GCA_036275655.1 Limnobacter sp.
GATTCACCGCGATGGATTTGTCCAGCGGCCAGGCGGGCGCGATGGTCTCGCAGGCTTGCGCGCAGGCTGTGTGAATGAGGTGAGCCAAATCGGTGTTCACTGCAATCTCCTGGGGATGTGTTCGCTGCCGTTGCTTTGCCAGGGGCTTTGTGTCCATTGGGTGGGCCAGATTCGCAGGGCGAGTCGTGTATAAATTTCATCCACATAAAAGCCGGCATAGCTCCAGCGCTGCCAACGTGCAATCGCGTTTGGTCGCAGTTGCATCAGCACAAGCGCGCTGTAGAGCAGCAGCATGCCCAGCAGCGCAAGCAAGCCCAGGGCCTGGTTGTGGGTGTCTGCAATGCCCAGCGGTATGCTGTGTGCCAGCAGCGCTGCGGCGGTGAGTGCACACACCATCAGGCCGCCCATCGCGATGTGGCGCAGGGGGGCAAGCGCGTCGGTGTGGCCCTGCCTAAACCAAAGCATGGGAGCCCAGGCCAGGCCCAGCATCATGCTCCACCACCATGGCCAAGGCGTGTGGTCGAGCAAGGCTTGCACGCCAAACACGGCGCTGGCCGTGAGCAACGGAGCAAGCAGCAAGGTCAGGGCCTGGGGGCGTGTGTTGCCCCACAATGCCTCTTGCCGGGTTTGGCGAACCACGGTGGAGGCGGCCAAAAAGGCATGCGCTTTGTACAGAGAGTGCCCCAACAAGTGCAAGGCCGCCAAGGTGTACAGGCCCAAGGCACACTCCATCAACATGAAGCCCATTTGCGCCACCGTGGACCATGCCAGCCGCACTTTGATGCTGATGCGCGTGAGCATCACCATGCCCGCCAGCACAGCGGTGGCCAAGCCAAACGCCAGGAGTAGCGTGCGTGCAAACATCGCTTGTTCGAGCATGGGTGCAAAGCGGATCAACACAAAGCCACCCAAGTTAACAACGCCCGCATGCAGCAGGGCAGAAACAGGGGTGGGCGCCTCCATCACCTGGATCAACCAGCCGTGCACAGGCATCAACGCGGTGCGCAATATCACCGCCAACACCAAGGCCATTGCACTGGCCTGCAGCGCAAGTGACATGCCTTGTTGGGCCACGTAATCCCCCAGCGCAGAAATGCTGCCACTACCAGTCTCCAGCCATGCAAGCGACGCCGCGGCAATCAGCAGACCATCGGCCAACACATCCGCGAGTTTCTTCTTGTGAGCGGCCAAGCGCGCAAACGCGCGGTCGGGATAAAAACACAGCAAGTGTTGCAAGGCGGTGCCCACCACTGACCATGCAGCGATCAGCACCAGCCAGTTGTCAGCAATCAGCAGCAGATGAACGGCGGCCAACACGGCGGACAGGGCAGCCAAGTAGCGTGCCTGGCCAGGCTCGCCTTGCAGGTAACGCGAAGAAAAACCACCAATCACAGTGCCCAGCAACTGCACCAACACCGCCATCAGCACACCAAAGGTGGTGAGTTTGAGCCCGGTTGGCAAGTGCCAAGCCTGGGCATGCCCCACGGCCGTGACCACGGTGCAAACGAGCAAAGCGATGAGCAACATGCGAAACAGACGCCAAAGTTTGCGCTCCGGCACCAGTTGAAGGTGACCCAGCAACGCAAGCAGGGCCAGCAAGACTGTGGGCGCCAGCGCGCTAGTCGAGACAACCATTGAAAGTGAATCCATAAAACCGCCTTGTTGAACTTCGCCGGGCAGATGATGCTCAAGTCTGTGAATTCTGTAAAATACAATGATTCGAATTAAATGTTCTTTAAAATCGAACAATGCAAATCAACCAACTCAACTTCCATCACCTGTTCTACTTCTGGCGGGTGGCCAAACTGGGTCACTTAACCCGCGCTGCCACGGAGCTGCACACCTCACAGTCCGCCGTGTCCACCCAGATTAAACAACTGGAAGATCGAATTGGCGAGGCCTTGTTTGCGCGTGAGGGGCGCCGCCTGGCCCTCACCGACACAGGCCAGCTGGTGTTTGCCTACGCAGAAGACATCTTTGGCCTGGGGCAAGAAATGTTGGGTCGCCTGCAGGGCAGTGCCTCGGGCACCACCCGCATCCGCGTGGGCAGCGTGGGCACCTTGTCGCGCAACTACCAAGAAAACTGGATACGCCCCCTGATGGCGGATCCCTCTGTGGTGCTCACCCTGGAATCGGGCCTGCTAGAAGACCTGATAGAGCGACTCGTGCAGCACCAACTGGATGTGGTGTTGGCCAACGAGACCGTGCCTACAGACCCCGACCGCCCTTTGCATTGCCGTTTTTTGGGGAGCCAGGACATTTGCCTGGTGGGCCCCGCCAAGCGATGGAAATCGAAAACATTGCGCATGCCCGAGGACCTCGATGGCCTTGAACTTGCCCTGCCAGGGCAACGCAGCGCACTGCGCTCCCAATTTGATGCCCTGTGTGCTTCCGCCAATGTGGCCCCGCGTGTGCGCGCCGAAGTGGACGACATGGCAATGCTGCGATTGATAGCCCGCGACAGCGGATGGCTCACCGTGCTCCCCGAGGTGGTGGTGCAAGACGAATTGCGAACCGCGGCATTGGTGAAGGTGGGGCACTCCAATGTGCTGCAGGAGCGGTTTTATGCCATCACGGCGCCGCATCGGCATCGCTTGGAGTTGCTGGAGTCTTTGATGGCCACTCGGCCAGCGTAGCAGGTTGCCCAGCAGACCACAGGCTGTGCGTCGTTGACAGCCCAAGGCCGAGCAGAGGCTTGTTTCTCGCTGAAAACCTGTTGCTCCCTTGCTGGGCCTGAAGGAGCCTGGGTCCGCCCCTCCAAAAAAGAGGTCGGGCTCGGC
>DASUDK010000115.1:0-4874 GCA_036275655.1 Limnobacter sp.
AGGGTGGGAGAGGGTTTGATCGTAAGTGCGCGATTTGAAAGCATGATTCCGTTTTTTGGCAAGTGAAAAAAGAAAAAGTCAAGTCTGGAAATAAAAGTTATTTCCGACGATAATGCGGGATTGGCCTATCACAAACTTTGCTTTTTTTTGCAAAGCGGGGCTCAAAAATGCAACTTCATGATTCTACGGCAATGCCCCACGGCATGAAACCGTTTATAGAATCGCCGTTTTGTTCTCTTCCCGATTGTGGCAGCGAAACATCATGAAGTTGTATCAAGAGCCCTGGGTAAGAGCAGCAAACCCAAACCTTTATCTTAACATGGCCCCAGGTTTCGTCAGTTTTCCAGACAGCCCATTCCAGTTGTACCAGCCCTACCCGCCCGCTGGCGACCAGCCGACGGCCATCGAAAAGCTCGTCGAGGGCATCGACGACGGCGAGTTTTTTCAAACCCTGCTCGGCGTGACTGGCTCTGGAAAAACCTACACCATGGCCAATGTGATTGCCAAAACAGGCCGCCCTGCCCTGGTGCTGGCACCCAACAAAACATTGGCTGCCCAGTTGTACGCCGAAATGCGCGAGTTCTTCCCCAAAAATGCGGTGGAGTACTTCGTGAGCTACTACGACTACTACCAGCCCGAAGCCTACGTGCCAAGCCGCGATCTGTTCATCGAAAAAGACAGCTCCATCAACGAGCACATTGAACAAATGCGCCTATCGGCCACCAAAAGTTTGCTGGAGCGGCGCGACACCATCATCGTGGCCACCGTCAGCTGTATTTACGGCATTGGGGACCCCAGCGACTACCACGCCATGATCCTCAGCCTGCGCCATGGCGACAAAATGAGCCAGCGTGACATCCTCAAGCGCCTGATTGCCATGCAGTACAAGCGCAACGACCTGGATTTTTCCCGGGGAACATTCCGTGTGCGGGGCGACACCATCGACGTGTACCCCGCCGAGCATTCTGAGCTGGCGGTGCGCATCGACCTGTTCGACGACGAAATAGACGGCATTCAGCTGTTCGACCCGCTCACTGGCAAGATTCGGCAAAAAATCCCGCGTTTCACCATTTACCCCAGCAGCCATTACGTCACGCCACGCGCCACGGTGTTGAGGGCCATCGAAACCATCAAAGAAGAACTGCGCCAACAGGTTGATTTTTTTGTAAAAAACGGCAAATTGGTGGAGGCTCAGCGACTGGAGCAACGCACCCGTTTTGACCTGGAAATGCTCCAGGAGCTTGGGTTTTGCAAAGGCATTGAGAACTACAGCCGCCACTTGAGTGGCGCTGCGCCCGGCGAGCCGCCGCCCACCCTGGTGGATTATTTGCCCAAAGACGCGCTCATGATCATCGATGAAAGCCACGTGACCATCGGGCAGCTGGGTGGCATGTACCGGGGCGACCGCTCCCGCAAAGAAACTTTGGTTAACTTCGGCTTTCGTCTGCCATCTGCCATGGATAATCGCCCCTTGCGTTTCGAGGAATTCGAGGGGAAAATGCGTCAAACAGTGTTTGTTTCAGCCACGCCCTCAAATTACGAGAAAGAGCACTCTGGCCAAGTGGTTGAACAATTGGTGCGCCCAACCGGGCTAATCGACCCGGTGATTGAAGTGCGCCCAGCCACCACCCAGGTCGACGATCTGCTTGGCGAGATCCACGAGAGGACTCGCGCTGGCGATCGCGTGCTGGTGACCACGCTCACCAAACGCATGGCTGAAGACCTCACTGACTACATGAGCGACAACGGTGTCAAGGTGCGCTACCTGCACTCTGACATCGACACCGTGGAGCGGGTCGAGATTATCCGTGACCTGCGCCTGGGCGAGTTTGATGTGCTGGTGGGTATTAATTTGTTGCGCGAGGGCTTGGATATTCCAGAAGTGTCCCTAGTTGCTATTTTGGACGCGGACAAAGAAGGTTTTTTGCGCAGCGAGCGCAGCCTGATCCAAACCATTGGCCGGGCAGCGCGCAATTTGAACGGCAAAGCCATTTTGTATGCTGACCGGGTGACCGATTCCATGGAGTTGGCCATGGGCGAAACACTGCGGCGCAGGCAGAAGCAGATTGATTTCAACCTGGCCAACGGCATCACGCCACGCGGGGTGAATAAGCAGGTCAAGGAACTTATCGACGGCGTGTTTGATCCAAACGCCTCCAAGACCCGCAAGGCCGAAAAAGCGTTGGAAACCGCGCCCCTTGGTGAAAAGCAAGCGGCCAAAGAGATTAAACGGCTCGAGAAGCTTATGTTGGAACACGCCAAGAATCTCGAGTTTGAAAAAGCAGCCCAGGTGCGCGACCAACTGGGGCTCTTGAAAGAACAAGTGTTTGGCAGCAAAGGAGAGAGCAACATTGCCTCCCTGGAAGCCAAGCGCAGCGCGTGACGGATTGCGCGCGGTACAGCATTGAAATGTTTCTAAATTGTGGGTTCAGTCAAAGGAAGCCAATATGAAAAGCAAAGTCTTGTTTGTGTGCATGGGTAACATTTGCCGCTCCCCAACAGCGGAAGGTGTATTCAGGCAAATGGTGAAGGACGCCCAACTGGACCAGGAAATTTCTGTGGATTCCGCAGGCACGCACGCCTACCACCTGGGCAAAAACCCAGATCCACGCGCCGTGGCCGCTGCGGCCAAACGTGGCTACGACCTTTCCAGCTTGGTGAGCCGCCAGGTGAGCGCCGACGATTTCAGGGACAGCGACATCATTTTGGCCATGGATTGGGACAACATGAGCCTGCTCCAACAGCAGTGCCCAAGGCAGTACCAGCACAAAATTCAGCTCATGATGCGCTACGCCACCGAGCATGACGAAGCCACCGTGCCCGACCCCTACTACGGTGGCCCAGACGGATTTGACACCGTGCTGAACTACATTGAAGACAGCTGCACAGGTCTGCTGGAAGTGCTGCGCAAGCGCGTGTTTCAGTTTGCCGCCGCCTGATCAAAGCGTATAAACCCCAGGTGCTTGGCCACCTGGGGTTCAAACAAATTCTGGCTTGATGATTGGGATTGTCTTTTCCATGGTGCCCCACCCCAGTTTGTGCAGCGACTCGTGCAGGGCTGTCGCAAAAATTGGGTTGTGTCGGAAAGCGCGGTAAAACTGCTGGGTACACAGCAACAGATCGTCCAATTTGACTTGATTGCCTTTGGCCACACAAAGCTGTGCCAAGC
The DNA here is from genome assembly GCA_036275655.1 of Limnobacter sp. GTDB lineage: Bacteria > Pseudomonadota > Gammaproteobacteria > Burkholderiales > Burkholderiaceae_B > Limnobacter. The sequence goes on from DASUDK010000115.1 coordinate 3,170, forward strand.
TCCACCGCAGCAATCCAAATCTTGAGATCAACTTCAGGAAATTGTGCATGGGGTCTGCCCCACTGAAGGGGAAAAGGTCTTGCAACATGTCATTTAGCACGGCGTGTTCCAAAAGCAACTCAGCCCCGTCCACCTGTTTCAAATGCAGCAATCCCTGCTGGTAGCGCTGGGTTAACGCCTCGGTTGAGGGCACAGAGTCACCAGGCACTGCGTCCGAGTGATCGCTTCCCCCTGCGGCCCACAAAGCCCGGAAAAAACTCGCTTGCACCTCTGCAGAACCCACCATGGCTTGGCACAGTTCGTTCACTTGCCCACTGCTCACCAAAGCCTCAATGCCTGCCAGCACCTCATTCAAACCGGCGAAGCGGTTGTTCGCAAAAAGCTCACGCAAGTTCTCGCACAACAAGCCCATGCAAACCAAACGCTCCCAAAGCGCCAGACCTTGTGTTTTGGCGATCTGAATACAAAAAAAGTGAACATCCTGCATTTGCTCGTGGCTCAAGGCCCACGGGGTTGGAACCACACGAATGTCCGATTGACGGATTGATAGGGGCAAAGCCTTAAAATCAAATGCATCTGGCTGCGTGAGGGCCAGGCGCGCAGCCTCGGGGCACGACAGTGACATGGATTGGAACAGCGCATCCCCCAAACGCACATTGAGCCGAGGGTAATTGGTGCACACATCACTCAACCAGGCCTCCCCAAGCTTGGCCTGGACATTGCACCAACCATCGATCAAAAAAGGGCAATCGCCAGAAGCGGCGTCTCGCTGGATGGTGGCCGCGTGGGTGCCCGAGGGCTGCTCGGCAGGCATCACATGTAGCTCAAAAGCGCGGGCCAAGGTGGGGTCGGCACATTGCTTGTAAGCAGCGTGCGTGGCTTGGTCAACAAACACATTCCAGCCAGAGCAGCAGGTGTCTGGGCATTGGTCACCCAAACATTTGAATTGGCTCACATAGTGCGGCACCAACACGGGCTCGTTGCTGTATTGGCGCAATGGTTGATGTTTGGTCACAAAAATATCTCTCTGGGCGCAATGCACTAGTGTGCCAAAAAATACGCGACCAACCTTCCCCCAAGCAATTTTGCACCCCCTAAAGTTGAGTAAAACAGTAGGATTTGATATACTTGACCAAAATACTCGGAATTAAAAAGGGCTGCCATGCGCTTGACCACCAAAGGCCGATTTGCCGTTACCGCCATGATTGATCTTGCCCTCCAGCAGGACACAGGGCCGGTGTCGCTTGCCGGCATCAGCCAGCGGCAAAGCATATCCCTTTCCTATTTGGAGCAGTTGTTCTCCAAGCTGCGCCGCCACGAACTGGTCGACAGCGTGCGCGGGCCCGGCGGTGGTTACCAAATCACCAAGCCTTTGCACCAGGTGAGCGTGGCCGACATTATTTTGGCGGTGGACGAGCCCTTGGACGCCACCCAATGTGGCGGCAAAGAAAACTGCACCGAAGAAGGCCAGTGCATGACACACGACCTGTGGAGCAGCCTCAACCGCAAAATGCTGGAGTATTTGGGCTCTGTGTCGATTCAGTGCCTGGTGGACAAACAGCGCGAAAAAGATTCCACACGAACCATTCAGTTTCGTGAAAGGCCAGCGGCGTCTAATGCCGCTGCCGCAAGCACAACACACTAAATAACAGCAGTCGATTGGAGTTACTTGTATGAAGATGCCGATTTACCTCGATTACAGCGC
>DASUDK010000116.1:0-28460 GCA_036275655.1 Limnobacter sp.
ATGTCTTTGACTGGGGCGTTGTAACTCATGGTCTTGTCTCCTGATACAGCTTGTGTGTGTTAATTACAGTTTGGATGTGAGCTGGGGCACCACTTCGAACAGGTCGCCCACCAGGCCGTAGTCGGCCACACCAAAGATGGGTGCTTCGGGGTCTTTGTTCACGGCCACAATCACCTTGCTGTCTTTCATGCCAGCCAAGTGTTGAATGGCGCCAGAAATGCCAAATGCCATGTACAGCTGAGGCGCAACAATTTTGCCGGTTTGGCCAACTTGCCAGTCGTTGGGCGCATAGCCTGCGTCCACCGCAGCGCGGGAAGCGCCGATGGCGGCATTCAGTTTGTCTGCCAGCGGGTTAAGGATGCTGAAGTTGTCGGCAGAGCCCAAACCACGACCACCGGACACAATGGTGCCCGCGGCGGTGAGTTCTGGGCGATCGCTCTTGGCCACTTCGCGGTTTACAAACGCGGATTTGCCAGAGTCGGAGGCGCCTGCTACATGTTCAACGGCGGCAGAACCACCCTGCGCAGCCACGGGGTCAAATGCAGTGGTGCGCACGGTGATGACCTTGACGGCGTCGGAAGACTGCACAGTGGCAATCACGTTGCCCGCGTAAATGGGCCGTGTGAATGTGTCTGCGCCTTCAACACCAATGATGTCGGAGATTTGTGCAACATCCAGTTTGGCAGCCACACGCGGCAACACGTTTTTGCCCACGCTGGTGGCGGGTGCCAAAATGTGGCTGTAGTTGCCAGCCACCGCCAGGATTTGTGCAGACAGGTTTTCGGCCAACTGGTCGGCCAAGGTGTCGGCATCGGCCAACAACACTTTGGCCACGCCAACCGCCTTGGCGGCTTGCTCAGCGGCTGCGCCACAGCCCTTGCCAGCCACCAGCACATGAATGTCTCCGCCAATTTTTTGGGCGGCTGCAATGGTGTTCAATGTGGCGGGTTTGATGCTCTGGTTGTCGTGTTCTGCAATAACGAGTACGGACATGATGATTCTCCTCTGTTCGGTGGTGGCCTTAGATCACTTTGGCTTCGTTCTTCAGTTTGTCGACCAGTGTGTCAACATCGGGCACGGTGATGCCAGCAGAACGTGTGGGGGGATCACTCACCTTCAGGGTTTTGATGCGAGGGGACACATCCACGCCGAGGTCTTCGGGTTTGATGGTGTCAATCTGCTTTTTCTTGGCCTTCATGATGTTGGGCAGCGTGACGTAACGTGGCTCGTTCAAGCGCAGGTCGGTGGTCACCACGGCTGGAAGGCTGAGGCTCACGGTTTCCAGGCCGCCATCCACTTCGCGGGTCACGTTGACTTTGCCACCCTCTACAACCACTTTGGATGCAAAGGTGCCCTGGGGCATGTCGGCCAGCGCGGCCAGCATTTGGCCAGTCTGGTTGCAATCGTCGTCGATGGCCTGTTTGCCCATGATCACCAGGTCGATGCCCTCTTTGGCCACCAGGGCCTTGAGGATTTTGGCCACAGCCAGGGGTTGCAGTTCTTCGTTGGTTTCTACCAGAATGCCGCGATCGGCGCCGATGGCGGCCGCGGTGCGCAGTGTTTCAACACACTGGGCCACGCCACAGCTAACGGCAATTACTTCGGTGGCCACACCGGCCTCTTTGAGGCGCGTGGCTTCTTCTACCGCGATTTCGTCAAAGGGGTTCATCGACATTTTGACGTTGGCGATATCAACACCGGAGCCGTCGCTTTTGCAGCGCACTTTCACGTTGTAATCGACCACACGTTTTACGGGTACTAGGATTTTCATGCGAGCCATCCCTTTGTAGATTGGTGAATAGATGAAATGAATTATACGAAGCGTTTTTACGAAAAACGCACGATCGTTCGATTTTTCATAGAGTGTACACTCTAGGGGGCAAACTGTCGAGAACAGCAGCCCGATCAAGCACTGTTTTTATTGGTTTATTCGGTGCGGTAACGCTTGCAAATTGCCTTCATGGCGGCAAAGCACCGCTCGTCGATCTCGTCGCGGCCGCGCACGGTGCAATCCAGGTCGATCACCCGCCCGGTGGACAGGCTGTACACCAGGCCGCTGATGGCCACAGGGTCGCCTCGGCCCCACGCGGCATTGACCGCCGGGCTGAGCGCCGCCTGGCGCACTTGCTGAATCACATTGAGCTCACAAAGCTTGTCCACATTCCAGGCGGCCTGCTCGGGCGTGGTCGGGTTAAACAACTGATGGTCGTGCGCCAACGCTCGAACGCCCTCAAGCCAATCGCCCGCAGAACCGCCAGCGTGCAGGCCCAGTGCAACGCGTACGCCACCACAACCATGGTGCCCAAACACCAAGAGGTGCTTTACCTTCAGGCTGTCGATTGAAAACTGCAAGGCTGTTTGCAAGCTGAGGTCGTTGATCCCCGCTTGGTTGGCCACGTTTTTGTAAACGAACAGCTCGCCAAGGTTGGTTTGCAACAGGGTGTTGGGGTCGGCCCGGCTGTCGCAGCAACTGATCACGGTGAATGCGGGGCTTTGGCCCGCAGACATGCGCTTGAAGTAATCGGGGTCTTGCAAGGTGATTTGCGCGGCCCAATCGGCGTTGCGGGCAAGCATTTCACCAAGCCGGTGCTCGGAGTATGGCGCAGGGGTGAGGGACATCATGCTGCGGCCAGTGCCTCCACATGGGCGTGCACAGATTCGGCCAGGGCATCCAACTCGTAGCCACCCTCCAGGGTGCTCACAAGGCGGCCATCGCAATATTCATCGGCAACGCGGGTTAAAAATTGGGTCAGCCAACCATAATCGTCGGTGCTGAGTTGAAGGTCGGCCAAGGGGTCATGCTCGTGTGCATCAAACCCGGCAGACACCAACACCAATTGAGGTTTGAAGGCGTCGATAGCATCCAGCCAGTGGGTTTGGATGGCCGCCTTGAAATGCTCACGCCCAGCACCGGGTGGCAATGGGCAGTTGACCATGTTGCTGGCCCCATCCAACCCCCCCGAGTATGGATACAAGGGCGACTGGAAGGTGCTGCACATCAGCACTTTGGGGTTGCCTGCAAAAGCGCTTTCAGTGCCGTTGCCATGGTGCACATCAAAATCCACAATCAACACACGCTCCAACCGATACGCATTGATGGCGTGTTGAGCCGCGATTGCCACGTTGTTGAACACACAAAACCCCATGGCTTGATTCACGCAGGCGTGGTGGCCGGGTGGCCGCACGGCGCAAAAGGCGTTGGTGACCGCGTGGGCCATCACCAGGTCCACAGCATGAACACAGGCACCCGCAGCGCGGCGTGCGGCATCCAGTGAAAACTCTGACAAAGTGGTGTCGCCATCAATGTCCACCGCGCGTTTGAGTGGAAACCTGGCCCGTATGCTCTCAACATACGCCGGGCTGTGCACAGCGGTCACCGCCGACCATGGCACCTCCGGGGCCTCACAATGCACCAAATGCGCCCACAGCTCCGACCGCTCCAGCCTCGCTCGAATGGCCTTCAAACGCTCACCACTCTCGGGATGCCCCACACCGGGGTCGTGAAGCACACAGTCGTTGTGGGAAATGAAAGCGGTTGTCATGCCAGGGCCCCACGCTGGGGTATAGTGAAGACGTGGCCTCGGAACACCATTGCAGAGCCGGGCCAGCCTTGATTTATTTGCCTAACCGCCTGCCCGTACATGCTTACTCCTTTGAAAAACCCACGCCGTCTTTTTTTTGCAATCTTCCCCATTCTAATCAGCAGCCTGCTGTGCACTCAAGCAGTGCAGGCACAAAGCGCAAAGAATTCAAACCCGCAGCCCAAATTCGAGCGGCATGCCCTGGCCCAACCCATAGCCCAACGGCTGGCTGAGCAACACGGCATTCCCGTGGAACACACCATGGGCCTGCTCGCACAAGCCCAATACATGCCCAAAGTGGTGGAGGCGGTTAAGCCGCCCAAAACCAAAAGTGTGCGCAACTGGGACAATTACCGAGCACGTTTTGTGGAGCCTTACCGCATCCGCAAGGGGCTTGAGTTTTGGCGAGAAAACGCTGAAGTGCTACAACAGGCCGAGATTCGCTATGGCGTGCCACAGGCCGTGATTGTGGCCATCATTGGTGTGGAGACCATTTATGGCCAGCACACGGGCAACTACCGCGTGATTGATGCCCTGGCCACGCTGGGATTTGCCTACCCCAGTGGGCAGCGGGATCGATCAGACTTTTTCCAGAAAGAGCTGGAGGCCTTTATTGCCCTGTGCAGCAGCACCCAACTGGATTGCCTGGAGGTCAAGGGAAGCTATGCAGGCGCCATCGGACTTGGACAGTTCATGCCCAGCTCATGGACAGCCTTCGCAGTGGACGGGGATGAAGACGGCATTGTGGACCTGTTTCACAGCCGCAAAGACGCCATTTTCAGTGTGGCCAATTTTTTGAAAGTACACGGTTGGCAAACCGGCGCAGCCACCCGCGCTTTGGTGCAAATTGACCATGCCGACAACCTGGCTGAACTGCTGGGCCCAGACATTGTGCCCACCTTCACCGCCGCAGAAATGCAGGCGCGTGGTGTGCGTGTGAGCAGCCCGGTCAAAGCCGACGAAAAACTGGCCTTGATTGAATTGGTGCGGGGCGATGCCGAGCCCGCCTTTGTGGCGGGAGGGCAAAACTTTTATGTGGTGACGCGCTACAACCGCAGCTCTTTTTATGCCAATGCAGTGCTCGAATTGAGTGAAGCGCTTGCACTTCAGGCCGGGAAAACCCCCGTGGAGAGGTAACGGTCCCCCCGGTCGCACACAATGAACACAATGGTGGCGTTTTCTACTTCCTCGGCGATCTGCAGCGCAATGTGCGCAGCACCCGCGGCAGAAATTCCGCAAAAAATGCCTTCCTCAGCGGCCATGCGCCGGGCCATGTGTTCGGCTTGTGCCTGAGTCACCTGCACCACCCGATCCACACCCTCGGGCTTGTAAATTTTGGGCAGGTATTCTTGTGGCCACTTGCGTATGCCGGGGATTTGCGAACCTTCGCTGGGCTCAGCACCAATGATTTGAACCTGGGGGTTTTGGCTCTTGAGGTAACGTGATACACCCATGATGGAACCCGTGGTGCCCATGGCACTCACAAAATGGGTCACTCGCCCGCCGGTGTCGCGCCAAATTTCTGGGCCCGTGGTTTCAAAGTGCGCAAGCGGATTGTCCTCGTTGGCAAACTGATCAAGAATCACGCCTTTGCCCTGATCGCGCATTTGCTCGGCCAGGTCGCGTGCGTACTCCATGCCGCCTTTTTGAGGTGTCAAAATGATCTCAGCCCCAAAGGCGCGCATGGTCTGGCGCCGTTCAATGCTCAAATGCTCAGGCATGATGAGAACCATTTTGTAGCCGCGTATGGCCGCAGCCATGGCCAAAGCAATGCCTGTGTTGCCCGAAGTGGCCTCAATCAGCGTATCACCGGGTTGGATGGTGCCACGCGCCTCTGCACGGCGAATCATCGAAATGGCTGGACGGTCTTTGACCGAGCCTGCCGGGTTGTTGCCCTCGAGCTTGCCAAGAACAACATTGCCGCGCTTGGTGCTGGCGGCCCCGGGGATGCGTTGCAACTGCACCAGGGGCGTGTTGCCGATGGTGTCTTCGATGGTGAGGTATTTCAAAGCCGGATCACTTGTAACAGGTAATTCGGCTATTTTACTGCGGTTGCAGACACACAACCGCATCACGCTGTCAGTGTGGGTGCACCACGCCATCCCGCAATGCGGGGCGATGCGGTATCCACTGGGGCAGCAAAGAGGCGATGATCATGGCAAACAGGCCCAACACCATGCCCAGCAACTGGGGAGGCCAAATCTCGCTGGGGAAGAAGTTCTTGGCGATCAGCCAGCTGCTCACCCCCACAACGATTGATGCAACCGCGCCCTGGGAGCTGGCTCGCTTCCAATAGAGTCCAAAGAGCAGTGGAACAAAGGCTGCAGCCAAGGTGATCTCGTAGGCGCTCTCCACCATCTCGAAAATGGACGACTCGCTGTTGACGGCAAAGCCCACCACGATGATGGTGAACACAAAAACAGAAATTCGCATGGTGAGCAAAAGCGATTTGTCGCTCATGCCGGGGACCACGTTTTTCACGATGTTCTCGGAAAATGAAACCGCAGGAGCCAGCAAAGTGGCGCTGGACGTGCTCATGATGGCGGAGATGAGCGCTCCAAAAAACACGATTTGTGCAAACACCGGCGTGTGGTTGAGCACCAAATTGGGCAGCACCATTTGCGAATCTTCGCTGACCATGGCCGTGAAAGTGGCGGGGTCAATCATGATGGCACCGTAAGCCAAAAACACGGGAATGAACGCGAAGAAAAAATACATGGTGCCACCCAACACCGCGCCACGCACCGCGGTTTTTTCATCTTTGGCCGAGCTGATGCGCTGGAAAATATCCTGCTGGGGAATGGACCCAAACGCCATGGTGAGGAAGGCGCCCACAAAAGGCACCCACAGCACATAGCTGAACTCTTCCGGGAAAAACTTCAATTTGCCCGCCGCTTCGGCGTGGGCAACCACCGCCTGCGCACCACCGGCCAAGTCGGACACAATCCACATGATGTAAAGTAGGCCAGCCGCAATCACCACCATCTGGATGAAATCAAGCACCGCCACCGACAACATGCCACCAAACAGGGTGTAAACAAGCACCACGCTGGCACCAATCACCATGCCCCACTCTTGGGAAATTGCACCATCGGTGAGCACATGGAAGATGAGACCCAAGGCACTGATTTGTGCAGCAACCCAGCCCAGGTAAGACACCACAATGGCAGCACTGCAAAACACTTCCACGGCCCGGTTGTAGCGCACTCGGTAGTAGTCACCAATGGTGAGCAGGTTAAGACGGTACAACTTGGGCGCAATCAACAGGCCAGCCAAAATGAGGCACATGGATGCACCAAAAGGGTCCGCCACGATGCCGCCCAGGCCCTCTTCTACAAAGGTGGATGAGATGCCCAGCACAGTTTCGGAGCCGAACCACGTGGCAAACACCGTGGCCGTGACGATGGGCAAGGAGAGGTGACGACCTGCCACCGCATAGTCGGCGGTGTTTTTAACGTTGCGGGCCACATACAGGCCGATGGCAACCGAAACAAGCAGATAGGCAACGACCGAGGCAAGCAACATACAAAAACCCACCCAATGAATGAAATGATTGGAAAATTTTGCGGATTATAGGCTAGAAAATCGTTTGCGAGTTTGAGTAGCCCACCAAGAATGGCCAAAGCAAATCCAGTGCCACCACACCGAATAAAACGGCCAGCATGAACACCATCCAAAACAAGGCCCGATTGAGGCGTTTTTGCTGTTTGACGAGCTGTTCAATTTGATGGTCCACGCGGCCATTGGCGTGGGTGAGGTTTTGATGCAAAAGCCTGGGCAGGGCTGGCAAAATCTGAGACCACTGCGCAGCCTCCCATTGCAGGCTGGACTGAAAACCCTTGACCCCGATTTGTTGGTGCATCCAGTTTTCGAGGTAGGGTTTGGCGGTTTTCCAAAGGTCAAGGTCGGGGTCGAGCTGACGCCCCAGGCCTTCCACATTCAACAGGGTTTTTTGAAGCAGCACCAATTGGGGCTGAATTTCTACGTTAAACCGCCGGGAGGTTTGGAACAGGCGCATCAAGGCCTGCCCGAGCGAAATTTCTTTCAGGGGTTTGCCAAAGAAAGGTTCAATGCATGCGCGAATGGCCGATTCCAACTCATCGATGCGTGTGCCCTTGGGCACCCAGCCCGACTGCACATGCAACTCCGCCACGCGTTTGTAGTCTTGCCTGAAAAAAGCCAGGAAATTTTGGGCAAGGTATTGTTTGTCCACATCGCTCAATGTGCCCACAATCCCGAAATCCAGCGCAATGTAGCGGCCAAAATCCTCACCCTGGTCCCCCACATAAATGTTGCCGGGGTGCATGTCGGCGTGAAAAAAACCATCCCGAAACACCTGGGTGAAAAAAATCTCGACCCCATCCCGAGAGAGTTTTTTCAAATCAATGTTGGCGGTGCGCAAACGCTCGACCTGTGAAATCGGAATGCCGTGCATGCGCTCCATGGTGATCACAGTGCTGCAACAATAATCCCAGTGCATTTCGGGCACGCGCAACAAGTGCCCACTGCCAGAGGCGGCAGAAAAATTGCGCCGCAATTGCGAGGCATTGGCCGCCTCGCGCATGAGGTCAAGCTCGTCGTGCAGGTATTTGTTGAACTCCGCCACCACTTCACGGGGTTTGAGGCGTTTGCCATCGGCCCAAATTTTTTCAACCAGCATGGCGGCGGTTTTCATGAGGGCCAGGTCTTTGTCGATGACGTTCATCATCCCGGGCCGCAACACCTTCACCGCCACCTTTTTACCCGCCAACCCACCTTCTTTGATGACCGCAAAGTGAACCTGCGCGATCGACGCACTGGCCACGGGCTGGTTTTGGAAATCGAGAAACATGTCTTCGATCCGCCTGCCAAGGCTGGTTTCAATCAGCTCGCGCGCCACCTCGGACGGAAACGGCGGCACTTGGTCCTGCAGTTTGGCCAACTCATCGGCCACATCGGCTGGCAAAAGGTCGCGTCGCGTGGAGAGCAATTGCCCGAACTTCACAAAGAGCGGCCCGAGGTCTTCCAGTGCCCTGCGCAAACGCTCACCGCGGGGTGCACTGAGTGCGCGGCTGGATGAGACCAATTTCAACAACCACTTGGCGGCCGGATTTTGAATGGAATCGGCTGCAATCAGGAACAGCCCGTAGCGTCGAGCCACCCAGGCAATTTTTGCCAAGCGACGCAACTTCATGCCTTGGGCCCCTGCCCTTCTTGAAGCTTGGCGATGCGCTTCTCCAGGCGCGCCAAGTCGTCGCGCAATTTGCTCACCTCACTGCGAAAATCGTCAAACTCCGAGGCGGTGGGGGTGAGGGACTTTTCGTGAACCACATACTCGCGCAAACTGCTTTTAAAGCGTTGCACCACATCCCTGGCGTTGGTGCCAAGGGCCGCAAGGGTGTTCATGACCCAAACCGCCTGCGCATCGCCAACCACACGGGCCAAATCGCGCTCGGGGTCCCATGACAAATCGTTGATCACCGTGGACACGGTTTGCGCAAAATCCATGTCCCCTTGGATGCTTGCCTTGCGCGCCACACCGCCGGGGTTGTTCACGGCGCCGATGAGGTCGGCCCACTGCAGGGCGATGCTGGTGTCGGCCGGGGGTTGTACCCCGGCGCTGCTTTGTGTGGTTTGAAAGTGGCCCTGGTCGTTGATGCGAAACACAAGCGTCACAGGTGCAACGGCAACAGACAGCACTTTGCCCGCCTCAGCTTGCAATTTGGATTTGCTGCTGCGTTGCTGGTCCAACAGGTGATTAAACACCAAGCAAACCATTTGATTGAGTGTGGCCGACAACAAAGCCGCTGGCGCAGACAGCAAACCAGCCAGGCTTGTTGGAGCAGACATGCCCGATGGCCTGGCGCCCGACAAAATTTTGGACGCGAATTGGAAGAGCAAAACCGGAGGACTGGACAAAATGGACGCCCTGAAAACTCAATTGGCTTGAGTGTAACCCAGCCAGGCGGGGCAAGCCTGGCCGGGGGATTCAAAAATTACAGATTGTGAATGCCTGCCAGCAACCAACCACCGCCAGCCACGGGGCGGGACATGATCCACAACTCCTGAACCTCGTGAGCGGCACCGCCCTCTTCTTCACGCAGCATGGCGTTGAAGGACACGGTGGCCAATTGCTCATCCACGTCGGTTTCAAAACCGATCAGCGCGGCTTCCAGCATGACCACGTCTGTGCGGTTGGCGCCAGCGCGAGTTTCAATCTCGCTACGCAGTTGCTCCACCACCTCGTCGGAGCAGTATTCACGCAAGCCGTTCAGGTCGCCTTTGTCGTACAGGCCTTGCATGGTCACAAAAAACTTCTTCGCGCTGTTCACAAAGCCAGCTTCATCAAAGCCTGGCGGCAGATCCTTCACTGGACCAGTTGCGCTCGCGGGGCTGTCAAAGGACTGGGTAGAACTGCCCATGCCAGGCACTGGGTCGTTGACCGGTGGCATCTGAGGGCGAAACGCGTCTTGGCTTTGGCGATACGTTTGCTGACCAGCAGATGCACCACCGCCAGCCGTGCCATAAGCAGGGCGCGGCTGGTTAGCGGCTTGCCCGCGCAGCTTGCGCATCAGGAACATCACTGCAAACACCACCAGACCAATCATCAGGATGGTGCCCAACATTTCAGCCAGTGCCCCGCCAAAGCCCATGTAACTGAACAGTGCCGCCAAGCCCAAGCCAGCCGCCAATCCGCCCAAGGGGCCTAGGAATCGGTTGCGGGGCTGCGCTGCTGCGCCTGCCGTGCTGCCAGCTGCGGTTGGCGATGTTGCCTGCTGCTGTACTGGCTTGCTGGGGGTTGTGGTGGGCGAGGTGGGTGCCTTTTGCATCTGCGAGGGCGCGGTGCGGCCGAAACTGCCACCACCACCCAAGCGTTTTGCTTCGGCCTCGGGAGGCAAAGCGGTCAGGCCTGCAAACGAAAACACCACCGCGGCCACGGCGGTGCGAATGGACCAATCTTTCTTATTCAAAACAGTGCCTCCGAATCAATTCAATGCTTTGGGATTTGTGCCGGTAAGACCAGCCTCAAGCAAATTTGGTTCCCTGGTGCAGTGCCACCACACCCGCGGTGAAGTTGGTGTACTTCACTTGATCAAAACCGCTGTCAAGCATGATCTGCTTGAGCGTCTCTTGATCAGGGTGCATGCGGATGCTTTCGGCCAGGTATTGGTAACTCTTGCTGTCCTGGGCGATGATTTGGCCCATGCGCGGCAGCACCTGGAAAGAGTACACATCGTAGGCTGGGGCAAGCAGAGGATTCACTTTCGAAAACTCCAACACCAACACCTTGCCACCCGGTTTGATCACCCGACGCATCTCTGCGAGCGCCACATCTTTGTGAGTCATGTTGCGCAGGCCAAACGCCACAGTGACCACATCAAAGTAATCGGTGGGAAAGGGCAATTTTTCTGCGTCGCACAGCGCCATTTTGGGCAGGTAGCCGTGGTCAATCATGCGATTGCGCCCCACGCGGAGCATGCTTTCATTGATGTCGGTGAGCCACACCTCGCCACGCGGCCCCACTTTGTCCAGAAAGGCCTTGCTGAGGTCACCCGTGCCACCGGCGATGTCCAGCACTTTCATGCCTGGGCGCACAGCGGCTGCGCGCACGGTGCTGGCCTTCCAAAGCCGGTGCATGCCGCCGGACATGAGGTCGTTCATGACATCGTATTTGCTGGCAACAGAGTCGAAGACTTCGGCCACTTTCTTGGCTTTGAGATCTTCGGGGACGGTCTCAAAACCGAAATCGGTTGTTTTGTTGTTCATGCTCTTGTGTGTTCAGTGTGCTGGCATCAGTGGCTGGCGCAGGCGCCACCCTTCTTTTGCTGCAAAGGGATGTTCTCGGGCGCGTCTGGATCGCGGCTGCCACCCGCTGCCTTGAGGCGTTCAAGGTAATCGTCCCACAGGCCGGAATGGTTTTCACCCAGCCAGAGCAAATAGGCCCAGGAGAACAAGCCCGAGTCATGACCATCCGAGAATGTGGGCTTGACGGCGTACATGCCCACAGGCTCCAGATTCACGATCGACACGTCGCGCTTGCCAACTTGCAGGGTTTCTTGGCCAGGACCGTGGCCGCGCACCTCGGCAGAAGGCGAATACACCCGCAAAAGCTCAAAGGGCAGCTTGAACATCGCCCCGGTGTCGAACTCGACCTCAAGTACTTTGGACTGTTGGTGCACCACAATGCGGGTGGGAATGGGGTTGTTGCTGGTTTCCATGCTGCAAATGCCTAAATATCGCGCAAACCTTAAGTGTATCTCAAGCCACAGGCCTGCGCCGAACTTGGGCAGCCAGGCAAAGATTGATGACCATTCACCCAAGTGTCATATTACTGTCATGGAAATACACTACTTTAGGTGATGTTGCACAAATCAAATGCCTGTGGAGAAGCAAAAACATGTCAAGCACAATCCTGGTGGTCGAAGATGAACCCGCGATTGCCGAACTGGTGTCGGTCAACCTGAGCTTTGCGGGCCACAAAGTGCTTCGCGCCAGCGACGCAGACCAGGCCAAAACCCTGATCACCGCCGAGTTGCCCGATTTGGTGCTGCTGGACTGGATGTTGCCTGGCAAAACCGGCATTCAATTTGCCCACGAGTTGCGCGCCCAAGAGCGCACGCGCCATGTGCCTGTGATCATGCTGACCGCGCGCACCGAGGAGCAAGACAAGGTGGACGGTCTGGAGGCCGGGGCCGACGACTACATCACCAAGCCGTTTTCACCCAAAGAATTGCTGGCCCGTATCAAGGCCGTGCTGCGCCGACGCGCACCGCAACTGACCGACGACATGGTGGAAGTGCATGGTCTGAAACTGGACCCAGTGACCCACCGCATCATGGGCCACGACAAGATCATCGACATGGGCCCCACAGAATTTCGCCTGTTGCACTTTTTTATGACCCATCCAGAACGGGTGCACAGCCGAACCCAATTGCTCGACCAAGTGTGGGGCGATCATGTGTTTGTGGAAGAACGAACAGTGGACGTGCACATTCGGAGACTGCGCCAAGCGCTCACCATCAGCGGCCACGACAAGCTGATTGAAACCGTGCGCGGTGCAGGGTATCGCTTCACCGCCACGCAAAATGAAGGTGCGCTGAACTGAAGATGCCGCTGGGCGCCAGTTTCCCCTAAAATACGCAGCTATGGCATTCATTTTCTTCAGGTTGGTCCTTTTTGGACTGCTGCTGGGCCTTGCTGCGATTGTTGGGCAAATGGTGGCGGGGCACAAAGGCGCAGTGGGCGGGGCAATTCTTGCCTCGCTGGTGGTCTATGGCATGCACGCACGCTCTGGCCTGAAGATCATTGAGTGGCTGGATGATTTCAAGGTTGAAAATGTGCCGAATGTGTCTGGCTGGTGGGATGACCTGGCAGCCAAGCTCTTTCGATATTTGCGCCTGCACCAACGGCAACAACAGGCATTGAGCAACGCGCTGGTGTCATTCCGAACAGCGGCACAGGCCTTGCCCGATGGTGTGGTTACCTTGGACCCACAAGGGCACATCACTTGGTGCAATGACACCGCGCAAGACCACCTGTCACTCAAGTTAGGCAGTGACATTGGCCAACCCGTCATCAACCTGGTGCGCAACCCAAGCTTTTCAAAATACCTCAAAGGCGAATCCTGGGAACACCCGCTGATCATGCGCTCGCCCCGCAGCTCCAATAAAATTTTGTCTGTGCAGTTGGTGGGCTATGGTGAGCGGCAAATGTTGGTGCTGACTCGCGACGTGACCCAGGTTGAAAAGCTTGAACGCATGCGCCGGGATTTTATTGCCAATGTGTCGCATGAACTCAAAACCCCACTGACGGTGTTGAGCGGCTTCCTGGAAACATTCCGCGACTTGCCGCTGAGCGCCGAACAGCAAAAAGAATATTTGAACTTGATGCACACCCAGGCCAACCGCATGCAAAATTTGGTGGAAGACCTGCTGGCACTCTCCGCCCTGGAATCCGCACCGAATGCGGCGGACAATGGCGATGTGGTTGATTTGAGCAACGCGGCCAAACGCACACTGGATGACGCCACTCAACTGTCTGCTGGCAAACACAAGATCGCAGCCGACATACAAGCCGATGTGTTGAGCTTGGGCAATGCGGCCGAAATATTCAGCGCCTTCTCCAACATCGCCACCAACGCGGTGCGATACACCCCAGAAGGCGGTCGAATCGAAATTAGCCTGCGCAAGACCGAGAACGACATTGGCCGCCCATGCGCCGCCTTTGTGGTGAAAGACACGGGCATCGGTGTTTCGCCAGAACACATTCCCCGTTTAACAGAACGTTTCTACAGGGTCGACCGCAGCCGCTCACGCGAAAGCGGTGGCACGGGCCTCGGTTTGGCCATTGTGAAGCACGTCGTGCAGCGTCACGATGGGGAGTTGGACATTCAAAGTCGGCCCAATGCGGGGAGCACCTTCACCATTCTGTTGCCTTTGCTGAAGCCGGGCACACAGCCCAAAGCGGCACCGCAGGCCGACAGTGCGGCCATGCATGCCTGATTGGCGAGCCCCTTTACTGGTCTAGGCCGAGCTTCTCCATGGCCACAGGCCGAGCCTCTCTACTGGCCCGAGGCCGAGCCTCTCTACTGGCCCGAGGCCGAGCTACTTTTCTGGCCACAGGCCGAGCAGAGGCTTGTTTCTCGCTGAAAACCTGTTGATCCCTTGCTGGGCCTGAAGAGACCTGGGGCCGCCCCTCCAAAAAAGAGGTCGGGCTCGGCCCCTGCCACGCCCCTGCGGTGCGGTGTCACCGGTCCTTTGCGGCACGCAAGGGCAGGTTTTCTGGATGCTCGCACCAAGCCCTCTGCACCGGCCTGGGCCCGGTGCGGCGCAAGACCCGTGGTGTGATGCCTGGCTGGCCGATTCAGGGCAGCCCGCCCGGCTTGACCCACAGCCAGGGGCCGGAACGGCGCTGTCGACAAGCCTTGCTTGGCGGCAAGACGGACCGGATGCAACAGCGACACTTTCGCTTTGCATGCCCCCTGGCCAGGGGCAAGAAGGGATACGCGGGCTGATCCAAGGCCAACAGGCTCACACCACGGGTCTATGAAGACGCACCACGGGTCTTCAAAGACGCACCAGCCACATGCGTGGCCAGGCTCAGGGAGGGAATCACAGATTGGCCGTCGCAAAGGGGCTTGGCCCCGGTGACTTCGAGGAGCAAGCGAGGAAGCAAGCAGTCAAGCAGAAGGGTCATCCACAATTGACGCCAACCACCCCCATGAAACAATGACGCGCTTGCACCAACACCACCAACCATCCACGACACCCGCATGAACCACCTCGATATTCTCAGCCAAATCTTAGGGGTCACTGCACCCGTGTTTGCCATGGTGTTCATGGGTCTGGTGCTTCGGCGCGTCCAACTCATCAACGATTCTTTCATTCAGACAGCGTCCACGCTCACTTACAAAGCAACCATGCCCACGCTGTTTTTTCTCTCCATCTGGCAAGCCGATTTGCAGCGTGCTTTCAATGCGAAGCTTGTGCTTTATTTTTGCATGGCGACGCTCATCGGCTTTGCAGCCAGTTGGTGGTGGGCACGCCACGCCGTTCAGCGCGAGCAGCGTGGTGTGTTTGTCCAAGGTGCCTTTCGGGGCAATTGTGGGGTGGTGAGTTTTGCGCTGGTGGCAAGTTATTACGGCGACTACGGTTTGTCGGTGGGCGGTGTGTTGGTGGGCTTCACCATTTTGCTGTTCAACGTGCTGTCGGTTCTCATTCTTTCCGTATACAGCCCAACGCTCAAATTCAGCCCCGCCATGGTTGGCAAGGAGCTGACCCGCAATCCACTCATCATCGCAGTGGTGCTGGGCATGCTGGCCAGTGCAGTTGGCCTATACATTCCCCAATGGATGCTCAAGTCTGCAGAATACTTTGCAGGCCTCACATTGCCACTGGCACTGATTTGTGTGGGTGGCACATTGTCTTTGGCTGGGGTCAAAGCCTCTGGCAAAGCCGCCATTCAATCGAGTTTTATCAAAGTCGCGGCCTTGCCTGTGTTGGCTTGTACTGCTGCATGGGCATTGGGCTTTGCCGGGCCCGAGTTGGTGGTGTTGTGGATGTTCTTTGCCAGCCCAACCGCCGCAGCAAGTTTTGCAATGGCGGTCGCGGCCGGGGGAGATGGTCGACTGGCTGCCAACATCATTGCACTCACCACGCTGGTGTCGATTGCCACCATCACGCTTGGTATCTACGCCCTCAAGGCCATGGGGCACTAAAACCCGTTACACTGCATGCGTAGTGCTTTTTTCCGCAGGTTGTTACCCATGCACGATGCCCACGCGGCCGCCCCCTTGTTGCCCCCACGTCGAGAACTTTTTCTGCTGCTGACACTTGCAGGCATCCAGTTCACGCACATTCTTGACTTCATGATCATGATGCCGCTGGGCCCACAGCTCACCAGCGCATTCTCCATCAGCGACGCGCAATTTGGTCTACTGGTCTCCGCCTACACATTCTCGGCAGGTCTGTCTGGCTTGCTCGCGTCCACCTACATCGACCGCTTCGAGCGACGCAAACTGCTGTTGTCGCTGTATGCCTTGTTTGCGCTCGCCACACTGGCCTGTGGCTTGGCCCCGAGCTATGAAGGCTTGATGACTGCGCGCATTGCCGCCGGCGTGTTTGGCGGTATTTTGTCTGCGATGATTCAAACCATCGTTGCCGATGTGATTCCGTTTGCGCGACGCGGCAAGGCCATGGGCATCGTCATGACTTCTTTCTCGGTGTCCACGGTGATGGGTGTGCCACTGGGCCTCTACATTGCCGCCCAGGCAGACTGGCACATGCCCTTCTTCGCGATTGCCGGGCTGAGTGTGTTGCTCGCCGTGGCGGGCTGGTTGGTGATCCCGTCCTTGCACGGTCACCTGGCACGCAATGCGGGGGCCCACGCATTGCAAGGCATTGTGAACGTACTCAAAGACAGCAATCACCTTGTTGCATTTTGCTTTTCGTTCAGCATGATCTTCGCCGGGTTTTCGATCATCCCGTACATCACGATTTACATGCAAACCAACGCAGGGGTTTTGCCATCGCAAATTCCGGTCATTTACCTGGTGGGAGGTGCAGCCACGCTTTTCAGTGCCCAATTCATCGGGAGATGGAGCGACCGCGTCGGCAAACTCAAGGTGCTGCAGCGTGTGGCTGGCATTGCGGTTTTGCCCATGTTGCTCATCACCGTGTCCGCCGGTTTGCCCCTGTGGGCAATCTTGATTATCACCACGCTGTTTTTTGTGTTTGTGAGTGGCCGAATGATCCCCGGCATGGCCTTGGTCAGCGCCGCTGCCAACCCGGCTTACCGCGGCACTTTCATGACACTGAACTCCTCGATGCAATCGGCTGCCATGGGTTTGGCTGCACTCATTGGAGGGCACTTGATTGCCCGCAGCCCGGAGGGTTTGATACAAAACTTTTGGCTGTGCAGCCTGATTGCGATTGTGTTCAACCTGCTTGCACTGGTGATTGCCCGGCACATCCGGGTGTACCAGTGAACCCAGTCAATCGCGAGCCGCTCAATGGCTGGCTGTTAAGCGCCGAATAATCGAAGACACCACCAGCCGCAGCCCTTTCACCTCTTTGGCTTCCAAAGGTTTTTTTTCTTTGAAGTCTTTGTCTTTGCTCAGCTCTTCCAGCTTGTGTTCAATCTCTTTGAGCAATTCGAGTTGCTGTTTCATCGCACACCGGCACTTGGTAAAAACGGTAGGCGAAATATACACGCTTGCACCACGCACTTGGATGACACTTTTGTGACACACCATGGTGGAAAACCCCAAGCCGGCTGGCACTGCGCGCCCTGATGCAAATTGACACAACTGGACTGGATTGATTATTGCTTCAACATTTGCATCGTCTCTTTTTGATTTCACCATGCAACCACACCACCGCTTTTGCCTGATTGCGCTTTGCTCACTTGCGTTCATGCCTTGGGCGATGGCTGCCGACCACGACTGGCCCGTGTTTGGTGGCAACTGGCTGCACCAACGCCACACGTCGCAAACACAAATCACACCAGCCAATGTGAGTGATCTCCAGGAAGCGTGGCACTTCAACACCGGGGTGGAATCCAGCTTTCAGGCCACGCCAATTGTGGTCAATGGGGTGATGTACGCCTCTCTACCGTTCAACCATGTGGTGGCGATTGCAGCTGACACAGGCAAGCCCATTTGGCGTTACACGCACCAGCGGATCAAAGATCGCCCAATGTGCTGTGGCCCAGCCAATCGGGGTGTGGCGGTGAGCGATGGCAAAGTGTTCATGGGCACGGTGGACTCTCGGTTGATTGCACTGGACGCGGCCACCGGTCAAAAGATTTGGGATGTCGATGTGACCCGGGGCGAACAAGGTGTGCAAGAAGACGCGGGCACGCTTGGCCAGGCTCTGAACACCCAGGGTGGCCAATTGCAGGTCAGCGGCGCATCGGGCGCGGGCATCAACATGGCCCCCATGGTGTTCGATGGCAAGGTGATTGTGGGCATCACAGGGGTGGGCTACGGATTGCACCTGGACTCGCCCGACCCGAACGCACCGTTGGGTGCGGTGGTGGGCATTGCAGGCAACTACGGTCGCCGTGGCTTCATGGCCGCATACGATGCCAACACCGGCACATTGGCCTGGAAATTTGACACCGTGCCCAGCGCAGGTTGGGAAGGCCAGTACGCAACGCGCACACCAGACGGCGTAAAACTGCCGCGCGATGTGGCAACAGAAAAACGCAACGCAGCCAAATACCCGGACGCTTGGCAGTATGGTGGGGGCTCCGCCTGGAGCACACCCGCCATTGACCGTGAACGCGGTCTGCTGTTTTTTGGGACGGGCAACCCCTCACCACAAATGGAAGGCTCATCGCGCCCGGGCGACAACCTGTACACCACCAGCCTGGTGGCCCTGGATGTGCGCACCGGAAAGCTGAAATGGCACTACCAACAAGTGCCTCACGACATGTGGGGCTATGACGTGGCCAGCCCACCCGTGCTGTTCACCACACGCCACAAAGGCCGTGAAATCCAGGCTGTGGGGCAAGCGGGCAAAACAGGTTGGTTTTATGTGCATGCCCGGGACACCGGCAAGCTGATTTACAAAAGCCAGGCCTTTGTGCCACAACACAACATGTTCACCTTGCCCACGCGCGAGGGCAATGTGATTTACCCCGGTGTGATCGGTGGCTCCAACTGGTCGCCCGTGGCACTGGATGAATCCCGACGCATGGTGTTTGTGGCTGGCATCCATTGGCCGGTGAAGTATCAACTGCACAGCCTGCCTGGCAAAAACGGCAAACCTGATTTGAATTACTCAAGCATGACCCCACTGGAAGACCATGAGCGCTACGGCCTGCTCTCTGCCATTGATTTGGACACGGGCAAGGTGCTGTGGCAACACCGGGTGGACAAGCCCCTGATTGGCGGCGTGCTAAGCACCGCCAGTGGTTTGGTCTTCACCGGGGAAGGCAATGGAAACTTTTTTGCGGTGGATGCCCACACCGGCAAACCCGTGTGGCGCAGCAACAATGAGGCGGGGGTGAATGCCCCAGCGGTGAGCTACAGCGTGAATGGCCGGCAATACATCGCGGTGGCCATTGGAGGCAACAAACTGTTTGGTTACACCCCGGGGCAAACCATCCGGGCCTGGGCCCTGCCCAGGTAAACCGAGGCCAATGCGCTATGCCTGCGCAAGCAACCAGTGATTGTCGAGCTGCAAAGGCCATTGGGGGTTTGAATGGCCAAGCCACCACTGTGCGTCTTGTGCGGCAAGCGCGCAGGCGTCTGGTCGATGCTGCTCGCCAATCAACCGACCCTGGGCGTTGGTGATACACACCGTGTGGTTGAGCGTACAACTCACGGCAAATCCCTCCTGCGTGGCAACCACATCGCCTGCATAGCCTTTGCGATCGGCTATTCCTGTCACCACGTGCAAGCCGCTTGCATCCAGCAATGCCAGCAAAGGCGCCGCGTGACGTTGTGCCTCATCGCGATGTTGAGCCTGCATCGCAATGCCTACCGTGTTGCTCGGCTGATGCAAAGCAAGGTGCCGCAAACTCAAACGGGGATCTGGCACAGTCCATTGACTCAACACCTCGCCTGTGTGCGGGTGCATGGCCACCAGCGATGAATCCATGGCATCCAGGTCGACTTTGGCACGGCCCATGTCAGCGTGGGAGGGAATGCCCCCGTTGGCCACCAACACACAAGATTGCCTCAATCCAGCCACGCCCATGGGCAATGCAATCATCTCGTGTGGGTCTTGCCCAAGCGTGGGCCACATGGCCTGCACCTCAAGGCTTTGCGCATGCCGTCGCACCAGCATGCCCTGGCCACTGGCCAAATCGGTTTCGCTGGTGTAGAGCCAACGCCCGTCTTGCGAGAGCAAGGCGTGGCCATTCAAATGGTGCTCGCCACCCAACCACATTCTCTGGTGTTGGCCGCTGGGCCAATGGATGCGCATCAGCCAGTCCCCTGGGCGGCGTGCAACCACCACACAAGTCTGGGCATTCAACCACAACAAACCATGGGGCCGCGTGGGCACATCCACCACATGGCAGGTGGGCTGTGGACCATCGTCGGTGAGCAACACAATGCCCACTTGGTGCTGTTGGGTGTTGCGCAACTGCCATGCGGCCAGCATGTGCACACCCAACTGGCCCGCCCATCCCATGCGCACAGGCGCCATGGCAATCATGCCCATGGCAGCGCATTGTTTTAAAAAACGCCGCCGCAGCGAGGCGGGTTCAATCGCCATCGGAGGAAGAAAACTGAATCGACACATTCAATCCCATGGCCACCTGCGTCTCCAGGGTCGCCTTGAGCGCTTGCAAAGTCTCTGCAGCAACCTTGACACTGGCGGGTTTCCTGGTGTCCACAAGCGCCATGGCGGCATCGGCGCGCACGCAAGCGGCCAACAAAGCGTCGGCCAAATTCAACTGGCCCAAGCCGCGTAAAAACGCCTCCAAAGGCACCACCTGCAGGCTTGCATCTGGCACACCACCACCCTGAACCATCAGGAGATTGCGCAGGCTTTGCCATTGGGCTACCCAGGCTGCCCCGGCCAGGCCCGTGTCACTGCGAGGCCAACTCACCGGGCCTTGCGTGCCTGCATCCTGATGTTGCATCCATGGCTTTTGCATGCCGTCCCACGCCAGGCGCTGTACACCCCCCAACAATTGGTTGAAATACAGCTGAACATCCAGCTGGGCACTCGGCTCTAACCAATCCAACGCCACAAACGTTCGGTCCAGGTCCAGCGCCACTTGCACCGCATAGGCACACGCCAAGCTGCCCGCTTGCGCGGTGTTGCCAAACAGCAGATGGTCCAGCGCGGGGAATCCTTTGGCTGGGCTGCCAATCAATGCCATTTGCTGGGCCCCCTCGGGTTGTGTGGCGATCGCCCGCTTCAACAGGTTTTCCCGCAAAGGCCGAAAATCCACCTGCCGCACCGTGTTGTTGGCCAACATGGGCCCCATCACCACGGCAGACAAACTCACCCAGGCCAGGGTGGCTTGCTGGTGATGCTTGCGCACAGCATCCAAAGTGCCGTCACCTTGGCAGTAGGCCTGCCAGGCGTCACTCAGTGCCTGCACCTGCTTGTGCAACACCCGGCTTTGCGATTCGAAGTGGAAACGCCTCACACTGCCCAAGAGTTGCTCTGACTCGTAATACGGAAACAGCACGCCACTGCGCTCGGGCAAGGTCACCTTGGTTTGCGCAGCGTCTGCCAACATCCAGAACCCCAACAGCGCTGCAAGCACCACCAACCAACCCAGCGCGCGCAGCACGCCACCTTTGAACTCCGACATGCGCTGCTCCATGGTTTACAAAGACTCCACAAACTTGATCAGGGCCGCCCGGTCTTTTGCGTTGTAGTGCATGAAGCGATTGCGGCTATTTTCAGCCTCGCCGCCATGCCACAAAATTGCCTCTTCCACACCATCGGCTCGCCCATCATGTAGCAAGCGCCTGTGGCCATTCACCTCGGGAATCAGCCCAATGCCCCACAGCGGGGGCGTTTTCCATTGCTTGCCGTTGGCCAGAAAATCAGGCCGGTGATCGGCCAACGCCTCGCCCATGTCATGCAACAGCAAATCGGTGTAGGGGTAAATGGTTTGCCCCTCCAGCGCCTTGCTGCTCAGCGCTGGGAACGGCACCTTGCCTGTCACATAGGAAGGGCGATGGCACACCGCGCACTGTGCGTCTTCAAACAGCTTTTGACCGCGCAACACCTGGGCATCGTTGACATTGCGACGCGCCGGCGGTGCAAGCACAGCTTGATAAAAAACAATTTCGTTGAACAGGCGGTCACTCAACTCCGGCTCCCCAGCTTCAGCCCCGGTGGGTGCATCCAGGCAATCCCGCTGTGCGGGCGTGCAATTCTCGGCTGGGAAGAGCCCCGTCGTGATGCCAATGTCACCCAAAAATGCACCCGCCGTTTGATGCGCCAAGGTGGCCACATTGGCCTTCCAGCCAAATCGGCCCAACATCTCGCGCTGGGCATGGGCATCCCACACGCGGTTGGGCACGCCAGCAATCCCATCCTGGCGTTGGGCCTGCACTTTGGCGTTGTTCAAAATCTCGCCCTCAGGAATGGCCTCCAGCAACCCCAGACCAATCACTTGCGGCGCAATGCGCGGGCTCATCTGCGTGTCTGGGTGCAAAGGGCCATAGGCCAGGTCGGTGATGCTGTACGTTGGTTTGCGCAGGGTGTACGGTGTGCCGTCGGGGTATTGGCCTTTTGTCTCGGTCACCTCGATGCGGATCTTCCCCTCAGGCTTCACGCCATCGATGGCTGCGTTGTTCAATTGGTCGCCATAGGTGGGTTCTGGCACCACGCCATGCTTGCCGTCGTGTTGCCCAGGAATGGACAAACGCAACAGCAACTCGACAGGTTGGGATGCATTGAGCCGGTTCAAAATCGCAGGGGGCTGCCCGCGGCCATCCAGCAGGTGGCACCCCCCGCAGGACCGGGCAATAAAATGTGGGCCCAAACCATCGCGCGCTGTGGTGGATGCCGGGGCTTGCACCCAATTTCGCTTAAAAAACGAATTGCCAATTGCAAACCGGGTGCGCTCGGCATTGGGCAAGTTGGCCGCCGGGAATGAAAACGCATTTTGCCCGTCGGCAAACACCGTCACATCGCCCGCACTGCGCGGGTTCATGTGACCTTCGGCTTGCGGCTCCGCCCACAACAGGCCAGCAAAGGCCAATCCAGGCAGCACCGCAAGGGCAACGCTCCGCCTAAAACCACTCATGGCATGGTCAATGTCAATTGCGTGATGCCGATTGCACCAGCCGCCTCCACCATGGCGTTGCTTTGCAGCGCCAGGCTGTCCACCGTGGCCTTGATTCGCTTGGGTCCGGGTGCATCGGCACCACCCAAAATCTCTCGGTCAAACGGCGCTTGAATATTTTCTGCAGCCCTCACCGAGGCTTGAATTTGTTGCGTGGTTTTTTGAGCAACGGTGGGGGATTTGGCCGCCACCAATGCCCGCAAAGAAGGCACCTCGAGTAAATCGCCATTGGCACGGGTGTACTGCCCCTGCCACACATTCAAAATGCCCCGGGCATTGGTCACCGCATCGCGGTGCGTGTTGTCTGAAAAACACGAGTGCTCGTCTTCCTGGTCTTGGCTAAACAGCGCCACCTCCAAACGCTCACCGGCCAGCTCACCTCGGGACAGAGAGCCCAAACCGACCAATATTTTGCGAATGGATTCGCGGCCCTGCTTCTCGAATTGTGCGCGGTAGTTGCCTGGCTTGCCTGGCGCCCATTGCGCCGTCACGCGCTTTAAATCGTCCACCAACAGGCGGCTTACTTCCAAGAGGTAAGCGCCTCGGCGCTCTGCATTCACACCTTTGCCTTTCACATAATCGGTGTAAGGCCGTTGCCCCGGGCCGTGGTCATTCAGGTCTTGGCCCCACAACAAAAACTCAATCGCATGCCAACCGGTTGCGATGTTTTCTTCTCCGCCACGCTCATTGTGTTCAACCAAAGCCGCACGGGTGATTTTGAATTTTGGATTGTTGACAAATCCACTGTTGGGCTGGCCTGCCACATAATCCACATAGGACTCATCCATGGGCCACGCATTGATCTGCCCTTCCGGACCATCTTCACCGTCAATCGGACCACCATAAAACCGGAATGCCTCGGTTTGCCCGTAGACCTCACGCGCCTGCAGCCACGCTTTTTTGGCAGCATCGAGGCTGCCGGCACTGGGAGATTTGACCAGGTTCTCGACGGCTTGTTGCAGCCGTTGTGCGCCTTGCACGGTGTCGCTGTAATTGGCGTACACCAACTCAGCATAACCCTTCACCACCGCAATCTCCATGGGCTCGGCGGCAGCAGCGGGGGTCCACACGGTGAATGCGGTCAACAATCCAACAAGCAATCCGGCTTGAGTCAAGCGTTTCAAAATGAACATGATGGGCGATGCAATCCTTAAACAAACAACACTGCACAGTGTAACGCAATTTTTATTAATACAAATGAGAGTGATTTGCATTTATTAATTATTTCGAATACACTTCGCACAACGCAAACAATCGAGAATAGTTCTCATCATGCAATTCAAATCCACGTCCGTCGCTTTGCCCAAGCGCGATGATTCTCTAGCAACCGATGCTCAACCCTCGGTGGTGCAATCCCAAACGCTCTTTCCACCAGGTCAACGTGAACTGACCATTGCACACGGCACCATGCAATACCGGCTACGCATCACGGCGCAGGGCAAATTGATCCTCACCAAATAGTTTTTTAATCAACAGCCAGCCAACCCAGTTGCCGTTTGGGCAACCAAGCCGGGTCAGCCAGCCATTCTTTTTACTGGTACTCCAATGAACAAGAAATCGCTGCCCCGCGCAATCGCGTATGTGATGCTGGCTTGGCCTGCATTTGCGATGGCCCAAGCAACCAACACCCTCCCAACAGTCCGTGTGGAAGGGCAAACCGAGGCTGAACCCACGCCCTCCACGCCCGTTCAAGGCTACAAGGCCAACACCGCTTTCTCGGCCACCAAAACCGGCACGCCTTTGGTTGAAACCCAACAGGCCATCACCGTGATCACCCGGGATCAAATGAAAGACCAGGGCGTGACCACTGTCCAGGACGCATTGCGCTACAGCGCAGGGGTCAGCTCAGACACCTACGGCTACGACAACCGGGGCGACTGGGCCTTTGTGCGTGGCACCTCGTATGTGCAATTCCAGGACGGCTTGAAAAGTCTGTTTGGTTTCTACAACAACATTCGTCCCGAGCCGTTTTTGCTTGAAAGAATTGAGGTCATCAAAGGCCCCAGCTCGGTGCTCTACGGGCAAGGTGGATTCGGCGGTTTGGTCAATTTGGTCTCAAAACGACCACAACGCCAAGAGGCGGGCGAGGTGGAGGTCCAGCTTGGGGAATATGGACGCAAGCAGCTTGGGATTGACCTCACCGGCTCGCTCAATGAAGAGGGCACTTTGCAGTACCGCCTGATTGGTCTGCATCGCGACAGCAACTCGCAAGTGGATTTTGTGCCAGATGACCGAAGCCTGATTGCGCCAGCCATCACCTGGGCACCGGACAACAACACCAGCCTCACCGTGTACGCCTTGCAACAGCGTGATTTGTCCAGCTCATCCGTCGGATTTTTTCCAATCGTGGGCACTCGGTTTGAAGGCCCCAATGGGCGCATCCCCATCAACAGGTTCATTGGAGAACCTGGGTACGACAAGTACCTTGCCCAGCAAACCAGCTATGGCTTGGAGTTCAATCGCCGTTTGAACGACACTTTCAGTGTGTCGCAAAAAATTCGCCAGAGCGACAGCGCTGTGTCCTACAATTCCGTGTATTCGGCATTTGCGCCGCGCCCCACCCTCAATGCGGATGGACGCACCATCAACCGTGTCATCATTTCCCAACTCAATTTGGCCGACACGCTGACCAGCGACACACAACTCACCGCCAAATGGCAATCTGCAGCATGGGAGCACACCAGCGTCTTTGGGCTGGACTACCAACGCTCGGTGCAAGGTGGCGCCCGCGACCGTCGGGATGGCACGGTGGGTGCAATCGATGTGTACAACCCCAGCTACGGCAATTTCACGGCCCCCACCATGGCCAACATTGCAGGCACGCTTCAGCGGCAAACAGGCGTGTATGCCCAGCACCAATTCAAATACAACAAACGCTGGCTAGGCACCGCCGGGTTGCGTCGAGACCTTGCCAAATCAGACACCGATGGATCCAGCACGTCCGATTATGATCAAGCACAAAACTCTTACAAAATCAGCCTGGGTTACGTCACGGATACCGGTGTCATGCCCTACTTCAGCTACGCGGAGTCATTTTTGCCAGTCGCTGGACTGGACACCGACGGCCTGCCATTCAAGCCGCAAACCGCAGATCAACTTGAAGCGGGCGTGAAATACGAAACACCCGATGGCAAATCGCTATTCACAGCCTCGGTGTTTGAGATCACAGAAACCAACCGGCGCAGCAGTTCAACGCAAGGCGGTGTGACCCGCACCACCCAACTTGGCGAGGCCGAAAGCCGGGGCGTGGAACTTGAAGCCAACCATCGCCTGAGTGCGGCGGTGGATATTTTGGCCGCGTACTCCTACATCAGCGCCAAGGTCACCCAAGACATCGGCGGATCTGCGGGCAAGCGCCTGGCCTCTGTGCCCAAGCAATTGCTCAGCGTGTGGGGTCGCCAAAAGTTTGAGTGGCTGGGCATGCCAGGTTGGCAATGGGGCGCTGGCGTGCGTTTTGTGGATGAATCTTGGGACGGAGCAGACAATGTGCGCACGCCCAGCGTCACACTGCTGGATGCCATGCTGAGCTACACCGACGGCGACTGGCGATACGCCATCAACGCCACCAACTTGGCCAATCGGGAGTACGTGTCCACATGCTTGGCGCGCGGCGATTGTTTCTACGGCACAGCACGCAATGTGGTGTTCACGGCGAACTACCGCTTCTAAACCATGGGGGGCAATGCGCGAGCGCGTCGTATAATGCAAGCTTCTGTTCCAACTTTGCAGTACCATGAGCCGCGCTTTCCACCCCTTTGTTTTGTTCACCCTGCTGGCATTGCACGCAACCGGCTTGGCCAAAACAAATGCCCCCATGCCCACCGACATGGTCACACGGGTGCAAGCCTGCACAAGCTGCCACGGCGAGCAAGGGCGTGCCAGCGCTGAAGGTTACTACCCGCGCATTGCTGGCAAGCCCGCAGGCTACCTGTACAACCAGTTGATTGCGTTTCGGGATGGAGGCCGCCAACACGCCGCCATGAATGGCATTGTGCAGCACCTCTCCAACGACTACTTGCTGCACATGGCACAGCACTTTGCAGCGCAAAATCCACCCTACCCCTCGCCGGCCAACAACACAGGCAGCCAGACCGAGCTTGAAACTGGCAAAACACTGGTGCTCAGGGGCCTGCCGGGTCGTCAAGTGCCGGCTTGCGTGGCCTGCCATGGCCAACAACTCACCGGTGTAGAACCTTACACACCGGGGCTGCTGGGCTTGCCCAAAGATTACTTGAATGCCCAACTGGGCAAATGGCGCAATGGTCAACGTCAGGCGGCTGAGCCCGATTGCATGCATGACTTGGTGAAAGCACTCACCCCCGCAGAATTAAATGCCGCCAGCGCCTACCTGGCCGCGCAGCCTGTGCCAGCCAACGCCAAAGCGGCACCGGCCAACAGCATCGCATTCCCGCTGGAATGTGGCACACACACGCGTCAATCGCCACCCACACAGACCAAAACCTCGCCCGAGCCGATTGCTCTGGCCGGTTTGAATACCCAAGAAAAGCGGGGGGCCTACCTCGCGCGCGCAGGCAACTGCATGGGATGCCACACCGCCGAGGGCGGCAAACCCTATGCAGGTGGCCGCGCCATCGAAACACCGTTTGGCCGGGTGTACAGCAGCAACCTCACCCCAAGCCGAGACACAGGCTTGGGCGGCTGGTCTGCCGATGATTTTTATCGCGCCATGCACCATGGTGTTTCAAAAAATGGCGAGTATTTGTACCCGGCCTTCCCCTACACCGAATACACCCGCATGCCCCGCAATGAGGTGGACGATCTGTTTGCCTACCTAAAAAAACTGCAAGCCGTCGATCAACCCACACCGCCGCCTGCACTGCGTTTTCCATACAACCAGCGCAAGCTCCTGTGGGTTTGGCGCGCCTTGTATTTCACACCTGGAGAATTCAAAGCCACACCAGAGCAATCCGCTTTGTGGAACCGGGGGGCCTACTTGGTCAACGGCCCCGGGCATTGCACCGCTTGCCACACGCCACGCACCCGCCTGGGTGGCCTCAAGGCACAATCCACGCTCAATGGCAGCACCATTGCTGTGCTGGACTGGTTTGCACCCGCACTCAATCAACACCCCTTACACAGCGTCGGCCGGTGGGCCGAAGCAGATGTGGTGAACTACCTGGCAAGTGGCGTGAATACACATGCCGCCAGCGGGGGGCCGATGGCCGAGGTGGTGGTGCACAGCCTGCAACACCTGGAACAATCCGATTTGCAGGCCATGGCGGTGTACTTGAAGAGCCTGCCCGCAGAAGCACCGGAAGAGAAGCCCTCCACCGAACTGGCCAGCAGGAGCTTGCAGCCTGCCCTGAGGCACGGGGAACGCGTGTATAAAAACGAATGCGCGCAGTGCCATGGCGAACTGGGTCAAGGGGAACCCGGCAAATTCCCAGCGCTTGCAGGCAACGCCAGCGTGAATGCACCCAATGCGGTCAATGCGATCCGCGCCGTGCTCAATGGCGGCTATTCGCCCAGCACCAACGGCAACCCCTATCCATACGGCATGCCACCTTACCGAACCAGCTTGAACGACCAAGACATTGCCGCGGTCGTGACCTACATCCGCAAGCAATGGGGCAACCAGGCCACTGGTGTGAACACCGCGCAAGTGAATGC
>DASUDK010000117.1:0-5843 GCA_036275655.1 Limnobacter sp.
GACTACGGCCTGGTGGGCGACCTGTTCGAAGTGGTGCCCCAGCTCACATCCAAACTGTAATTAACACACACAAGCTGTATCAGGAGACAAGACCATGAGTTACAACGCCCCAGTCAAAGACATGATGTTCGTCTTGAAAGAGTTGGCAGGCTTGGAGCAGGTTTCCCAGTTGCCCGGTTGCGAAGACGCCACCGAAGAAACCGTGGAAGCCGTGCTCACCGAGAATGCCAAGTTCACCAGCGAAGTGGTTGCCCCACTGAACTGGTCTGGGGACGTGGAGGCCGCCAACTGGAAAGACGGCAAAGTGACCACAGCCAAAGGTTTCAAAGAGGCTTTCAAAGCCTTCGGCGAGCAGGGCTGGCAAGGCCTTCAGCACCCCACCGAGTTTGGTGGCCAGGGCCTGCCCAAAGTGGTTGCAACGCCTTGCATGGAAATGGTCAACGGCTCCAACCTCAGCTTTGCCTTGTGCCCACTGCTCACCGACGGTGCCATTGAGGCCCTGTTGGTGGCAGGCAGCCAAGAACAAAAAGAGACTTACATTCCCAAGATGATCTCGGGCGAGTGGACAGGCACCATGAACCTGACCGAGCCACAGGCCGGCTCCGACCTGGCGCTGGTGCGCACCAAGGCCGTGCCGCAAGGCGATGGCACCTACCGCATTTCTGGCCAAAAGATTTACATCACTTACGGCGAACACGACATGGCCGAGAACATCGTGCACCTCGTGCTGGCCCGCACGCCCGATGCGCCAGAGGGTGTGAAGGGCATCAGCCTGTTTGTGGTGCCCAAGTTTTTGGTAAACGCAGACGGAACGCTCGGCAAGCGCAACGACGTGTACTGCGCCTCCATCGAACACAAGCTGGGCATCAAGGCCTCCCCCACCGCAGTGCTGCTGTATGGCGACAACAAGGGTGAGGTGGGTCAGGGTGCCATCGGTTATCTGGTGGGCGAAGAAAACAAAGGCCTGCAGTACATGTTCGTGATGATGAACGCCGCCCGCTTCCAGGTGGGTGTGCAGGGCATCGGTGTGGCCGAGCGTGCTTACCAGCAAGCCGTGCGTTATGCGAACGACCGCGTGCAGTCCCGCCCAGTGGATGGGTCTGCCAACGAGGCCGTGGCCATCATTCATCACCCCGACGTGAAGCGCATGTTGATGAGCATGCGCAGCCAAGTAGAAGCTGCACGCGCCATGGCCTGCGTGGCCGGTGCTGCTTACGACGCAGCCCACAATCACCCCGACGAGGCCACCCGCAAGCAAAACCAGGCCGTGTATGAATTCATGGTGCCGCTGGTCAAAGGCTGGTCCACCGAGATGAGCATTGAAGTGGCCTCCACCGGTGTGCAGGTGCATGGCGGCATGGGCTTCATTGAAGAAACCGGCGCAGCCCAGCACTACCGCGACGCCAAAATCCTGACCATTTACGAAGGCACCACCGCCATTCAGGCCAACGACCTGGTGGGCCGCAAAACAGCCCGTGATGGCGGCGCTGTGGTCAAAGCGCTTGCGGCAGAAATGAGCCGCACCGTGGGCCAGCTCAACGACTTGGGCAGCAACCACGCCAAAGCCGTGGCAGCCCGCCTGGACGCAGCCCGTGCAGCCATGTTGGACGTGGCCGACTTTGTGTGCAACAACATGAAGGCCAACCCCAACGCCGTGTTTGCAGGCAGCGTGCCTTACCTCAAGCTGGCTGGCATCACCGTGGCTGGTTGGCAAATGGCGCGCGCCTTGCTGGCCGCCGATGCCAAACTCAAGGCTGGTGAAACCGACAGCTTCTACAGCGACAAAATCCTCACAGCACGCTTTTTTGCAGACCATGTGCTCAACACAGTGCCTGGCCTGCGCGACAGCGTGGTGGGTGGTTTTGAGTCGGTTACAGAAATGGCTGTGGCCAATTTCTGACGCTGGCTTGGGTCGAATCGGCGCAACAAAAAACCCCTCCCCCGTGAGGGGTTTTTTATTTATTCTGGCCCTATGAATTCATCTGCTTTTTTTGCCGATGTGGTGTTGCTTGTCCACTTCGCCATCGTGTTGTTCGTGGTGGGCGGCCTGTTGCTGGTGTGGCTTGGCAATGCATTCACACCACGCCTCAATTGGCCGTGGGTGAACACACGCAGCTTTCGGGGGCTACACTTGGCCGCCATTGGTGTGGTGGTGGCGCAAAGCTGGCTGGGTATAGAATGCCCCCTCACCACCCTGGAGCACCACTTGCGTACGCAGGCTGGGCAGGGTGGTTATCAGGACAGCTTCATCCAACACTGGGTGCATCAGTGGATGTTTTTTCAGGCACCTGCCTGGGTGTTTGTGGTGGCATACACCGTGTTTGCAGCGGCGGTGTGCTGGGCGTGGTGGCGTTGGCCACCCAAGCGCCGCTAGCCACCGCCGTGCGCTGCATCATGTGGGCAAACAGCATGCTACCAAGCCCCCACCGATGCACCTGCGGCGTCAAAGCCACCCAGTGCACCGTCGGTAAACCAGCCTGACCAGGCATTGCCAAGTTGCACGAGCTGAGCGCTTGCCATGTGGTCCAAGCCAGCGGCCTGCGCCAAGCCCACCGAGCTGGTGAGCAGCAGTGCAAAAAGCGCGGTTTTGACTGCCAGGGCAATTTGTTCAAACGCTTTGCCATCCACGTCCATGCCGTTTAAGTTTTCGGGCCATTCGTTCATGATTCACACTCCTTGTGTGGTGATGTGAGTTCATGGTATTCATGCTGGTATTGCAAATAAATGAGTTGATCTGAACTTCACTGGTGCGCCATGAGCAACAATTTCAATGAGCTTCAAGCGGCAGAAACCTTCCTCCTGGTGGTCAACACCGGTAGTTTTGCTGCCGCCTCAAAAATCAAGGGCGAAAACCCATCCAGCGTGAGCCGCGCTGTGGCGCAGTTGGAGGCACACCTCAACACTCGGCTGCTCAACCGCACCACCCGGCAGGTCAAGATCACCGAGGCCGGTGAAATTTATCGCCTGCATGCGCAGCAGATGCTGGAGGCTCGCCAACAGGCGCGCGATGCGATTGCCCAACTTCAAAGCGGGCAGCCCAGGGGCTTGGTGCGCTTGAGCCTCCCTGTGATTGTTGGGGAGCGGATTTTGGCCAACCACCTGCCCGCGTTTCATGCGCAGTATCCCGAGGTGGAGCTGCAAATCGACCTCTCCAACCGGAATGCTTTGTTGGTGGAAGAGGGCATGGACTTGGCCCTGCGGGTTGGGCATTTGAGTGACTCGTCCTTGCGGGCGCGCAAAATCGCCACCATCTGGCGAAAGATGTACGCCGCCCCAAAATACCTGGAGGTGCACGGTGTGCCACAAACCCCGGCGGATTTGGTGCACCACCAGTGCATCGCATTTGCTCAGCGGGGCGACGCCAAAGAATGGGAGTTTTGGCCCAAGCAGGGCAAAGGCCCGAGTCAAAAACACCGCGTCACCAGTTGGCTCACCTGCTCCAGCCCCATGATGGTGGTCAAGGCCATTCACGCAGGCTTGGGGCTTGGTCGCAGCGCCGACTGGATGCTGCAAAATGCGCTGGCCCGGGGCGATTTGGTGGAGGTGCTGAAAGACTGGTACTGCGACGACCCCGCCAAAGGGGGGCTGCCCATGTTCTTGGTGTTTCCACCCGGGCTCAGTGCGCAGATCCCTTTAAAAACACGGGTCGTGGCAGATTTTCTGGAAGCGCTTGTCAAGAAAGAGTTTTCTTCGGTTTCGTAGTAAAGTTACCCGGCGGGAACAACAACAAAACCTCCGGAGACAACACAATGCTGGGCAACTCTTTCATCACCATCGGCTTGCCGGTGTCGCTTTTCATCATCATGGTGGGCATGGGCTTGAGCCTCACCGTGGAAGATTTTCGTCGAGTCAAAGAGCAACCGCGCGGCGTGGTGGTGGGCACGCTGCTTCAATTGGTAGCAATACCAGCGTTGGGGTTTGCCATTGGAGGAGCCATTGGTGGTGGCGTCTTGGCGGCGGGCATTGTGTTGGTGGCTGCCATGCCAGGGGGCACCACATCCAATGTGCTCACGTATTTGGCCAAGGCCAACTTGGCGCTGTCCATCACGCTCACTGTGCTGGCCAGCCTGCTCACCGTGCTCACCATTCCCTTCTACATGGCCTACGCATTGGAGTGGTTTTTGGGTGAATCCACCCAGCTGGAATTGCCTTTCATCAAGACCCTGGTCACCATGATGGTCATCGTGATCATCCCCGTGGCGCTTGGCATGTTCATTCGTGCCAAAAAGCCCGAGTTGTCCCAAAAATTCGAGCCCGCCATCAACAAATTTGCCATGGTGGTGCTGATTGCCATCATTGTGCTCATTTTGGTGTCTGAAAAAGACAGCATCCTGAGCTGGTTTGAGCAGGCTTGGCTGCCCGTGGTGCTCATGAACATCGGCGCGGTGGCCATTGGCATGCTGGGCGGGCAACTCACCGGCTTGAACAAGCAGGACAGCCTCACCGTGTCCATTGAGATGTGCGTGAAAAACTCCACCTTGGGCCTCACCATCGCGCTCTCTTTGTTGCAAAGCGCCGAGATGGCATTGCCGGTGGCGGTGTACGGTTTGCTGATGTATGTCACTGTGGGCCTGCTTTGCTGGTATGGCCGCCGCATCGCCCGCTAGGGCAATTTGCGCCACATTCCGGTGCCCTGGGTGTGGCTGAAAGCCCCTTTTGCCGGTATAATGCTTGGTTAGCTGAACAATTCCCAGGCAAACGCCTGCGCGGGGGCTTATTGGTTCCCCGGGCTTTGTCGCACCCAACTGGAGTTTCCCTTGTCAAAATTAGTTGCAAGCGCACACCCGCGCGCCTTGCTCGCGCTCGCGGACGGCACAGTGTTCGAGGGCGTATCCTTTGGCGCGCCCACCACGCAAGTGGGCGAAGTGGTATTCAATACCTCACTCACCGGCTACCAAGAGATCGCAACCGATCCCTCCTACTGCCGCCAAATCGTCACGCTGACCTACCCGCACATTGGCAACGTGGGCACCAACCCCCAGGATGAAGAATCCGCCGGCTTGCATTTGTCTGGCTTGGTCATCAAAGACCTGCCTGAGCTGGTCTCCAATTTCCGTTCCACGCAGCCATTGGCCGATTACCTCAAAAAGCACGGGGTGCCCGGCATCGCCCGCATCGACACCCGCAAGCTCACCCGCATCCTGCGCGAGAAGGGTGCTCAAAACGGTTGCTTGCTCACTGAGGGCAGCGGCGAAACCTTCACCGCCGAGCGTGCCATTGAGCTGGCGCGCAGCTTCCCCGGCCTGGCTGGCATGGACCTGGCCAAGGTGGTGAGCTGCAAAGAGGCGCATGAGTGGGTTGAGGGCGAGTGGACCCTCGGCGTGGCCGCCGAAGAGCCTCACTTCCAAAGTGGCGAGCGTCCCCTGCATGTGGTGGCTTACGATTACGGCGCAAAGCGCAACATTCTGCGCATGCTCGCGCAGCGCGGTTGCCGTGTCACAGTGGTGCCTGCACAAACCCCAGTGGACAAAGTGCTTGCACTTCACCCCGATGGCGTGTTTTTGTCCAACGGCCCCGGCGATCCCGAGCCCTGTGACTACGCCATAGCTGCCATCAAACATGTGCTAGACCAAACCAAACTGCCGGTGTTTGGCATTTGCTTGGGTCACCAATTGATGGCCTTGGCCAGCGGTGCAAAAACCATGAAGATGAAGTTTGGTCACCATGGTGCCAACCACCCGGTGCAAGACCTAAAAACCAAGCGCGTGGCCATCACCAGCCAAAACCATGGTTTTGCGGTAGACCCCAACAGCCTGCCCGCCAACCTGCGCATCACCCATGTGTCCCTGTTTGACGGGTCCATTCAAGGGTTGGAGCGCACCGACCGTGCGGCGTTCTGTTTC
>DASUDK010000118.1:0-4119 GCA_036275655.1 Limnobacter sp.
GGCCCCCGGTCTGTCATCGTACTCGGTTGCCCCGGAAATGTAGATACAGCCACTGTCAATTTCTTTGCCGATGCGGTCGAGCCAGCGCATGAAAATCGCACGAAGACGTGGCAAGCCGCGCTGCTCCTTCAGACAAGGGAAGAGCACTGCATTGATAAATTGTGTTTCGTACTCTTTGAGCACTGCAATTTGGAGTTCTTCGCGCGAGCCAAAGTGGGCAAACACACCACTTTTGCTCATCGCCATTTTGTCGGCAATGGAGCCAATGGTGAGCCCCTCGAGTCCTTGGGTGGACGCGATGTCGAGGGCTGCCTCCACAATGGCGGCACGGGTTTGTTCACCTTTGCGCATAGAGAAAATAGACCGAACGTTCGTTTTTTTATTAGTGTACGCGATTTCGGGCAAAAAAAGCGATTGGCAATGATTGACAGCAAAGCACGCAATCGCCCCCATTCTTATTCGAATTTTTTGAACAACCATAGCAAAAACAGGCACTCGATTTTGTCATTGCTCGGGCGCATGATGTCCCCATCGATTCAAGGAATCGCGATTAACACAAGGAGAATCAAAATGAATGCAAACGTCAAACAACAAGCTGGTTTTGTTCAACAAATTGATGGATTGTTCGACTCTGTGGCCAATCCTCTGGCCCTGATTGGGCGAGTTTTGCTGGCGGCGATGTTTGTGCTGGCAGGCATCGACAAAATCGGTGGGTTTGAAGGCACTGCTGGCTACATCGCATCGGTGGGTTTGCCCATGGCAGAGGCACTCACGGCGCTGACCATTGTGGTTGAAATTGGCGCAGGCCTTGCACTGATTGCCGGCTTTCAAACCCGACTGGCGGCCCTGGCGCTGGCTGGTTTCACACTGGCGGCTTCGGTGCTTTTCCACAACTACTGGGCAATGCCTGCGGAGCAGGCCTATGTGCAGCAACTCATGTTCATGAAAAACCTGAGTGTGGCTGGTGGTCTTCTGTTGGTGGTGGCCCTGGGCGGTGGCCGCTGGGGAATCAGCAAGTGATCAGGTCATGAACGGGCAACACGGGGATGATTTCATCCCCGCTGTTTGTTTCTACGGCATGCCCCCCTGTGAATTCGCCAAACGAGGGCAACACCAGGAGGGCATCACGCCGCACAAAACAAGGCAGGCGGGCACGGTCCCGCCCCTTGCCTTCCATGCGCACCACCGGGTGCTCATGCCCGGCCAGGGCCAATGCACCGTGCACCTGCTGAGGGTGGTGGCACAAAGCAAACCCACCCAAAGCAAAGGGTTCTTCCACAACGGCAATATTCAAGTCTGCCGGGGGATCTCCGGCACGGCTGTCGTGATTGCCCCGCACCAGCGCCATGTGAATGTGGGCGTGGTGTTGTCGCCAATCCGCCAAGGCGGCCAGCAAACTGGGGTTGTGAGCCGCTTTGGCATGCAGCAGGTCACCCAAAAAATAAAGGGCTTGCACATCAAACTGCGCGATGGCAGCGCTCAAACGCGACAGATTGGCCTGGGTGGTGCCCGCAGGCACTGGCACGCCCAAGCGGCGAAATGTGGCTGCCTTGCCAAGGTGCACATCGGCCACAAACAAGGCCTTGTGGATGGGGGAATACGCTGTGCGATGGGCAGACAGGTGGAGCGACTCACCACAACTGGTCAAATGATGTGTGGATGCCTGTGTTGTTAAAACCGTGACCACGCCCATGTTGCTTCGTAAGAAATAACCAGACCGGAGTTTATCAATTTCAATTGCCCCAATCCATCGAACCTTTCGCACGCCACAACCACACAGCGCTTTCAATACTTCAGATTGAGGTGTTCGCATGGGATGGTTTTCAAACACGCTGACAAGCAACCGAATTCAAAACACGGGCACGATCATTGCCTGCCGGGGACTTCTTAGCGCCAATCAATTGATTCTTGATGGTGTTGATCAATTTGCCACTGAGCAAATCGCCCGAGGCAACCAACTTTCGGCCAAGGCTTTTTCAATCTATGGCGTCAACAGTCAGCTTGGCCGTGAGCTCCAGATTGCGGTTAATACACTCAACAGCCTCAAATCAGAGACCACGCAAAGACTGGAGCAACTCGAAGAAATGTGCGGTGACATGACTGTCTTGATTCAGCAATTTGATTTACCGAGAACATCCCGAGGCCTGAACCTGTCTGGCAAGCAAATGGCACATGCGGCCGAAAACATGACCGACAAAGCGCTAAACGACTTGAGCGGATTGATCACCAACTATCGTCCCAAGGTGATCAACTGCATTGAAACCCTGGACAAAGCTGATCAAAGGCTCAACCCGGGCAGTGCCAGCACCGCATTGCTGGCACTGCCCGCCATGAACTTCCGTTCACGCTAAATCGGATCAGACGCGCAAGGCGGCTTTCTCCAACTCGGCCACCATGCGCGCCACGCGATCGCTCAGTTTTTCTGTGCTCACCATCTCGCGCAGGCGCTCAATCAACAATGGAAACGCAAAGGGCGTGGGGCGCTCCACCTGCTTATACACCAGTGTTTTTTGCCGCATGGTGGCAAGCGCCTGGGCCATGCGGTCGATGTCCAGCTCTTGCTCCAGGGCTTCACGCTGGGCTTGGTTGAGCAGCAAATTGCCTTGGTCGTGTTTTTTGAACACATCAAAAAACAGCGCGCTGGAGGCCTGCAACTGTTTGGTACTTTTGCCGGCCCCAGGGTAACCCTGGAACACCAGGCCAGAAATGCGCGCTATTTCCCGGAACCGACGCTGGGCAAGCTCGGATGCATTCAGACAAGCCAGCACATCCTGCAACAAATCGCCTTGGGCAAACAGCGGTGCTGTGGCGAGGTCGTGATGTATCCAGCCAGACCAATCGACGGGCTCTGCGCTGAGCAACTCAAAACCATAATCGTTCATGGCGATTGAAAAGGTGCCCGGCTTGTGCTGAGAGGCACGCCAAGCCAGCAAACTTGCCAGTCCAATGTGTACCGTCCGGCCTTCGAATGGATACACAAACAGGTGGTGCCCTTCTTTGCTGTGCAGCTCCTCCACCAGCAGGTGCTGTGGGCCAGGCAAGCCGCTCCATCGCAATTGCAATTGCAACAGCGGCACCAAGGCCTGCAACTCGGGGGTTGGAGGCGCATGGCCTTGGAGCAAGGCCTGCTGCGCCTGCGCCAGCATGCTCAAAGAAGCATGAGCCAACTCGCTGCTCAAGGGCATTTTGCCGCCTTGCCACTGGGGCACGGCGGCTTTGTTGCGGGCAGCCTTGCGCACGTAGGCGGTCATGTCACGGACTTTGACCAATTCCAGCACCCGACCTGCGAAGCTGAAACAATCGCCGGTTTTGAGCCGTGCAATGAAACTCTCTTCGATGGTGCCCAATCGCCCGCCTGTCATCCAGGCCACATGCATGGCGGAATCAGAAACAATGGTGCCCACCGACATGGCATGGCGCCTGGCAATGTCTTTGCGCAACACACGGTATAGGCCATCCTCGGCCAATGCCACGCGTTGGTAGTCGGGGTAAGCGCCCAAGCTGTCCCCGCCACGCTCCACAAAGGCCAAAGCCCAATCAAACTGCGCACGCGGCAGGTTTTGGTAGGCATAGCAGGTGCACACTTCACGATACAGGGCATCGGGGTGAAAGCCCGTGCCCATGGCCACGGTGACAAGGTGTTGCACCAACACATCCAAGGGAGCCTTGGGGCTGTGGCGAGGTTCGATGCGCTGTTGCTCCACGGCGTGGCGTGCTGCGGCAGCCTCCACCAGCTCCAGGGCATGGGTGGGCACAATGGTGATGCGTGAGGGCCTGCCAGGTGCGTGGCCAGAGCGGCCTGCCCGCTGCAAGAGGCGAGCCACGCCCTTGGGCGAGCCCACTTGAATAACCCGCTCCACGGGCAAAAAATCCACCCCCAAGTCCAAGGAGGACGTGCACACCACCGCCTTGAGCTGGCCTTGCTTGAGGCCTTGCTCAACCCAATCACGCACGGATTTGTCGAGCGAGCCGTGGTGAAGTGCCATGAGGCCTGCGTACTCTGGCCTGGCCTCCAGCAGGGCGTTGTACCAAATCTCCGCCTGTGAACGTGTGTTGGTGAACACCAGCGTGGAAGCCGACGCATCCAACTCTTCGGCCACGGCCTGCACCTGCACCAAG
>DASUDK010000119.1:0-3511 GCA_036275655.1 Limnobacter sp.
TATTCCTTGAATGCCACCTGCCGTGCATCAAAGCCACCGCCCAAAGCACGGATCATGGCCAGGCTTGCGCCTTGCTGGCTTTGCCAGGCTGACGCCCAACTCAACTGCGCCGCCAACAGATTGCGCTGTGCATCCAGCAACTCCAGTTGATTGGACACGCCGTTGTCCACCCGCAACTGGGCCAAGCGCACCACCTCTTGCAAGCTTTGCACCTGCTTCTGCCGGGCCTCCAGGCGCTCGCGCGCCTCGCGCTGGGCAACAATGGCGTCGTACACCTCTTGGAATGCCGTGCGTATGCTGGCCTCATATTGCAACACCGCCTGATTGCGGCGTGCCACGGCGGCGTCGCGTTCGTCAAACAATCGCCCAGCCTGGAAAATTGGCTGTGTGATTTGCGCCTGGAAGCTCCAGATCTTGGCTGGGCCAGTGAACAAATCGTCCAACATCGCGCTCTCGCGACCTGCAAATCCGCTCAGTGAAATCGAGGGGAAAAATGCCTTTCGCGCGGCATCCAAATTGGCTTCGCCAGCCAACAACTGTTGCTCGGCAGCGGCCAAGTCTGGCCTGCGCAAAAGCAGCTCCGAGGGTGTGTCGGCTGGCAAGAAAAACAACTTGGTGAGTTGGAGGTTGTCCACAACCAAGGCGGGGGCCTGGGGTGGATTGCCCCCCACAACAACCGCCAAGGCATTTTGCGCACGGGCCAATGCTTCACGGGTGTCTGGCAACTGGGCGCGCACCGATTCATATTCGGCCTCGGTTTGACGCAGTTGAAGCTCGTTGGTGAGGCCCACGTCGTAGCGTTGCTTGGCCAGTTTGTAAGCGGCCTCACGGCTCACCAATGTTTGCTCCAGCACCTGCACCTGCAAGCCCAGCACGCGCACTTGCGTGTACAGGCTGGCGGCCATGGCTGCCACGCTCAGCCTGGCTCCCCGCAAGTTATAGCCTTGTTGCATAAAGCCAGCGCGAGCGGCGTCGGTGAGGTCGCCAATGCGGCCCCACAGGTCCAGCTCCCAGGTTGCGCCAACCCCAAGCCGTGTGCTTTCGTACACATTTTGGCCACCAAACACGGGCACATTGCCCGCTTGGGTTGGACGATTGCGGTTGCCGGTGAGCTGCCCAAAAATCGAAGGCCAACGCTGTGATTTGGCGATTCCAAGTTGAGCGCCTGCTTCGTTCAAGCGCTCATTGGCCAAACGCACATCCGTGTTGTTTTTGAGGGCCATTTCCACAGTGGCCGTGAGCACCGGGTCGTTCAACAACAACCACCATGCTTCGTCTTTCACTTCGTTCATGGCGACGCCCTTGACGTTTTCAGGCGTGCTTACTTCAACACGCGCTGTATCGGCCTTGGGCACAAAACGGTCCAGCAAGGGAATTTGAGATGCACAGCCAGCCAGCGATACGCTGAGCAACACGGCCAATGCGGACTTTGCGGGCAAGTTATTCAGCATGCTTGCCCCCTTCTTTGTTGGGTTTGGATGAATCATCTGCTTCCTCTTCATCACCATGGTGTCGACCGCCTGTTTTGCTTCTGTCGATCAGACGGTAAAACAGCGGTACAAAGAAAATTGCCAACAGTGTAGCAGCGGTCATGCCGCCCATGACCCCAGTGCCCACAGCGGTGCGAGCGCCTGCACCAGCACCGCTGGAGAACGCCAGTGGCACCACACCGAGGATAAACGCAAACGAGGTCATCAGGATGGGGCGGAAGCGCAAACGCGCAGCCTCCAGCGAAGCCTCCAGTGCGCTCATGCCCTCTTCGCGCTTGAGCACCGCAAACTCCACAATCAGAATGGCGTTTTTCGCAGCCAAGCCCAGCAAGGTCACCAAACCAATCTGGAAATACACGTCATTGGTCATGTCACGCATCCAAACGGCAAGCAAGGCGCCAAACAGACCAAAAGGCATGGCCAGCAACACCGAGAACGGTAGGGTCCATTTTTCATACTGTGCAGCCAAGATGAGGAACACCATCAAGGCCCCCAGCACCAAGGCAAAACTCGATGAACCTGCGGAACGTTTTTCCTGAAAGGAAGCGCCTGAGAATTCATAGCTGAAATCATCGGGCAACACCTGGGCAGCAATGTCTTCAATGGCGGCAATCGCCTCGCCAGAGCTAATGCCAGGCGCACCGCTGCCCAAAAGCTTGACCGCAGGCAGGTTGTTGAATCGCTCAAGCGTCTCTGGGCCTTGTGAGTACTCCACGCGGGCCAGTGCAGAAATTGGGATCATCTCGCCGGTGTTTGAACGCACATACATGTTGCCAATGTCGGTGGGGCTCTTGCGGTATTGCGCATCCGCCGACATCAGCACTTGCCAGGTGCGGCCAAACTTGTTGAAGTCATTCACATAGTAGGAGCCCAGCGTGGCAGACAAGGTGTCAAACACATCATTCACATTCACGCCCATGGCGCGTGCACGCTCGCGGTCCACATCCACATACAACTGCGGCGTGCCTGGGCGCCACAAGGTTTGCACCCCGGCCAAGCGTGGGTCTTGGTTGGCTTTGGCCATGAACTCGTTCATCACCTGCGCCATTCTGGCGGGTCCGCCTTCGCCACGGTTTTGAATGTAAAACTCAAAACCGCC
Organism: Limnobacter sp.; assembly: GCA_036275655.1. Taxonomy (GTDB): domain Bacteria; phylum Pseudomonadota; class Gammaproteobacteria; order Burkholderiales; family Burkholderiaceae_B; genus Limnobacter. Next base: position 2,590 of record DASUDK010000119.1, read on the forward strand.
TGCATTGCCCAATCCAAAAATGGGCGGTGGGGCAAATGCCAACACCAGACCCTCTTGCACACCCGCAGTGCGGCCAAACAGTTCGCCCACCAGCTCCTGCGTCACAGCCTCGCGCTCATCCCAGTGGCGCTGGGTGATGAACATGGTGGCGGCGCTGTTTTTGAAGCTGCCCCCCAGAAAGTCAAACCCAGTGAATGCAACCGAATACTCGTTGGCCGGGTTTGCAGCGACCGCATCCACCACCTCGGCCACCACTTTGTCGGTGCGCTGCAATGTGGCGCCATCCGGCAAAAACACCGCTGCAATGAAGTAGCCTTGATCTTCGTCGGGCACCAAGGAGCCGGGCGTGGCTTTGAACAAACCTGCCGTCACGATCAACATCACGGCAAACAAGCCAATGCCGATGGCGGGGCGCAAGCTGATGAATTTCACACCGCTCACGTAGCGGCCTGTGACGCGGCCAAACCAGTCGTTGAACCAGGTAAAAAACTTGCCTGGCTTTTTGTGCTCATGCTTGAGCAACATCACACACAAGGAGGGTGTGAGCGTGAGTGCCACCACGCCAGACACAATCACGGCAATCGAGATGGTGATCGCAAACTGGCGATACAATTCCCCGGTGAGCCCGCCCAAAAATGCAATGGGGATGAACACCGCCGAGAGCACCAGCACAATGGCAATCACCGGGCCGGTCACTTCCTGCATGGCTTTGATGGCCGCCTTGCGTGCGCTCAAGCCTTCTTCATGCATGATGCGCTCGACGTTTTCAAGCACCACAATGGCGTCGTCCACCACAATACCAATGGCCAACACCATGCCGAACAAGGTGAGTGTGTTGATGGAGTAGCCCAGCACATACAAGCCTGCAAACGCGCCCAGCAAAGACACGGGCACGGCCAAAATCGGAATCAAGGTGGCGCGC
>DASUDK010000120.1:0-18165 GCA_036275655.1 Limnobacter sp.
CACCGCCTTGCTGTACAATCCGGCTTCTTATCCACCGAATCTCCTGCAAAGCCGCTTCTGGCTTCGTTCTGCGCTGCGTCTCGTGCAGCAGAGAAACGAGATTATGCACACCTATTTCACACCTGTCAAACACTTTTGGCAGAAAACTTTTAAATTCTTTGTTCATGAAAGTACATCCGAGCGTAAAAATTCTTCAGTCACAAGGACTTGGGAGCAGAAAAATTTGCGAAAAAATTTTTTGGGAAAGTGATATTTTTCGCAATCAAGTTCGCCTGAACCCAGAAATAGATCAAATCAATTACGGCGACACGCTTGAAATCGATGGTTTGACTCTGGAAATCAGTCAATTTAAGTATTTGCTACTCAACAAGCCCGCGGGGTATGAGACATCGCAAAAGCCAAGCCGACATCGCTCCGTGTATGACTTGTTGCCGCCTCACTACCGGGCCAGAGGAATTCAGGCCGCGGGAAGACTGGATGTGGACACCACGGGACTGCTGATTTTGTCGGACGACGGGCAGTTTATTCACCGCCTTATTAGCGGAAAGGCAGGGATCAAGCACGGCATCGAAAAAATATACCGGGTGTCCGCAGCAGAACCTTACAGCGACAAGCAAATTCAGGCCCTGTTGGCTGGCGTGCAACTGGACGATGAGCCAGAGACCATCTCGGCCAGTCAAGTCACGCGGCTGGATGCACGCACCATCGACATGGGCATCACAACGGGGAAGTACCATCAAGTGAAACGGATGATTGCGGCTGCCGGTAACCATGTGACCGCGCTACACCGCACTGTGGTTGGCCCCTATGTTTTACCGGCAACGCTGCCCCTGGGTCAATTTTGCGAAGTAGACCCAAGCTGCTTAGACACGTACACACTTGCCGCTTAAAGTCCGTTTGCGCTCGTGGGAAGTCTCTTGCTTGATCAATGACTTCGAGTACAATACGGGACTTCCTTTTTAAAACCCCTCATTCTCATGAAAATCGCGCAAGAAGTCCGCACTGGCAACGTCGTCATGGTGGGCAAAGACCCCATGGTGGTACTGAAGACTGAATACAACAAATCAGGCCGAAACGCCGCTGTTGTAAAAATGAAGCTGAAAAACCTGCTGACCGGCGCAGGCATGGAAAGCGTTTACAAGGCCGACGAAAAGTTTGAACTCCTGGTGTTGGAACGCAAAGAAGTGACCTACTCTTATTTTGCAGATCCGATGTATGTTTTTATGGATGCGGACTACAACCAATACGAAGTGGAAGCCGAGAACATGGGCGATGCACTGAACTATCTGGAAGATGGCATGACTTGCGAGGTGGTGTTTTATGACGGCAAGGCGCTGTCTGTGGAACTGCCCACCAGCCTGGTTCGCGAAATTGAATACACGGAACCAGCGGTTCGCGGTGATACCTCCGGAAAAATCATGAAAGCAGCACGGATCAAGCCAACTGGCTATGAAATCCAGGTGCCTGCCTTTGTGGAAATTGGCGACAAAATTGAAATTGACACGCGCACAGCCGAATACCGCAACCGCGTGAAGTAAACACCTTGCCCATTGTGTTTATTTGCAAAGGCCCCTGCACAGGGGCCTTTTGTTTTTGGGAGTGAAGCGTGCAGGTGCTGATTATATGCAAGGTGATCGACAACTTCGGGGATGCAGGCGTCTGCTTGCGACTTGCAAGGGCAATCACCAAACAAGGACACTCGGTGACACTGCTTCACAACGATACGGCGGCATTTAGCAAACTGTTGGAGCGACATCCACCAGGGCATTTGACGCTTTTGCACGCATTGGATGAAACCTACAGCCCAGAACATCTGCCAGTTCCCGAGCTGATTGTTGAGCCATTTGGCACCTCCTCAGAGCAACTGGAACACCGGTACGAGGTGCCCTTAAAGGTGCGCTTCCCAGACTGCCCCTGGGTCCTTCTGGACTACCTGTCGGCCGAAGCTTGGGTGGCAGATTTTCACAAAGGCCAATCCGTGGACCCCCGCTCCGGCCATCGTGTGACCTACTTTTATCCTGGCTTTGGTGATCGCACTGGTGGAGTGATTCATTGTGACGCTCCGACGGTGGGTTGCGATGTGATGCCGTGGATCAAGAATCCACTGAAGCTTTTCGTGTTTTGTTATGCCAACGCACCGGTCACCGCATTGATGGCGGCGAGTAAAGCCTCTGGCGATGAAGTTGGCTTTGCTGGCGCATGTGGGCGAAGATTTGAACTGCCCCATCATTGGCTTGAGCTGCCTTTTTGCCCTCAAATCGAATTTGATGATCGCTTGGCCGCCCATGATGTTTTATTCGTGCGGGGAGAAGACTCTTTTGTGCGAGCCCAGTTGGCTGGGAAACCTTTTGTTTGGCAAATTTACCCCACCGATGATGGGGCCCATGGATTAAAACTGAGGGCGTTTTTTGATCGTTACAGTGCCGATTGGGGCACCTCCGAACGGGAGACACTCTGGCGACTTTGGCAGCTTTGGAACGGGCTGATTGAACAAGATGATTTTGTGAGCGCCTGGCTTGAATTGCGGCCCCATTTGCCCACGCTGCACAGGCATGCGATGCGCTGGCGGGAGACCTTGCTGAAGGGTCCCGATCTTGTAAAGGAACTTCTGACATGGCGAGATCAGCAGTCTCCTACTTTTGGTAAATAGCCTGATTTAAAAGGCTTTTATTCAAAAAAGGAAGCCTCTAGCAAAGGCGGAAACTGGGTCCAAGTTCACTGCTTGGATTCCGCCATGCTCTCCTTTCTTCTCTCGATTTCTTTGGGCTTTTCGGCCATTGGTCTGGATGACCTGCCCGCCGAACGGGTGGAGCAGATTGCAAAAGTGGTGATGGCCGATTTGCAACAAGACATGCGCGTGAAGCCAAGCCTCATCGTGACGGAACGACCTGAGCCCACACCACTGGGTGCGATTACTTATGCAAACGGCAAGTGCGTGGTAATCATTAACATCAACACGGACGCGTGGTCGCAATGGGGGCGTTTTTTGAATCAGAGGAACACATCGGACTGGGATGGGATTGTGGCCGCCTCGGTGGCCCATGAGATGGGCCATTGCCTGCGCGAAAGCCGCGATTTTGTGAACACTTTCGAGGTGGATGACAAACAGTTCAGCGGCCTTCGGAACACCGGTGGATTGGGGGCTGCCCCAGAAATGGTTTACAAACAGGAATTGTTTGCCGACACGGTTGCCATGATTTATGCGAGCGAAAAAACAGGCGACCGGGCTGTGGATGTGATGCAAGCCATGGTGCACGCACGGGCTCGATATGGTGCAAATGACCCCACGCACAACACTTCGGAAATCATGGAACGCCTTTTGGCAAAACCGCTGATTCGGCAGCCCGATGAAAGCATGGGTAAAGCGGCCATGCGTCTGTTAAAGGCGCTTTAGCGCACAGCCGATCAATCTTCTGGACGAGAGGATGAATCGTTCAACGGGGAATTGGCACGCGGAAATGCTGAATCGTAGACCCGCGTGAGATGCGAAAAATCCAAAGCCGTGTAAACCTGTGTTGACGCTATGGACGCATGGCCCAACAGCTCTTGAACCGCTCGCAGGTTTTGCGACATTTGCAGCACATGCGATCCAAAACTGTGACGCAGCATGTGAGGGTGCAAATGTTGGGTCAGCCCTGCTTGGTTGGCATAACGTTGAACATCCAGTTGTGCCTGACGAACCGACAGCGCTTTGCCCCGAGCAGAAACGAACAAATGAGGCATCTGACCCCCGTGGTCAAATTGCTCCAGGTGCTCACGGCGCACGAGCAAATGGGTTTGCAGCGAAGCCACGAATGTCTCAAGCAAGGGGATGACTCGGGTTTTATTCCCTTTTCCAGTGACACGAATCAGGGCTTGGGCCAGGTCAATGTAAGAGCACTCCGCTGCGGTGGCGGTTTGCCCAACTTGCAATGACAAAGCTTCACTAATTCGCAAACCTGTGCAATACAGCAGTTCAATGAGAAAACGCGCCTGTTGTGCCGAGAACCCCCTCGCTTCTTCAGACCTCAATAGACCACTGACCTCATCCACGCTCAAGGCCTTGGGCAGGGCTTTGGGCACTTTGGGTGTTTTTAGACCATCCGCTGGATTGGAGGTGATTTGCCCTTGGGCGAGCAAATGTTTGAAAAAACCTCGCCAACTGGACGCCATGCGCGCAAGACTGCGAGGCGCAGCGCCCCCGGCGTGGCGCTTTGCCAGCAGTGTTTTTAGTTGCTGAACGGACAACCCAGTGGGGTTGCTCCCCAGCTCAGCCAAGTCGCGGGCCACCGCCGCGACGGTGTGCGGACTCTGACGCCGCTCAAGCGCCAGATGATTGAGGTATTGCCCAATCAGCCCCTGGGGGGCTGTAGACGGCTGAGGGCTGCGCATGCGATTTCGGCCAGGGCGTTGAGAAAATCTTTTTCGAGGGTTGGTGCAAATCGATCCTTGTCTGGCGAGCCAAATCCCAACACGCCAAAACTTTCCGGGCTGGCGCCAATACGCAGAGGGATCAAGACCACAGAGCGAGGGGACAACGCTTCATGTTTGAAGACGGACAGGTCAGGTGCACTGTCTGCAAAACCGCAGTAAAGACCAGACATGTTGTCGACGCCTTTTTTAACAATCTCATCCACCGGGTTTGCCTGATCCCACAATTGCAAGCCAACCATGGGTACAAGAAAGAGTTTTCGAATTTGCTCGACCAACACATTTGGCAAATCGCTGGGCGATTTCACCATCAGCAGCGATCTGGTCAAATTTTGGAGATTGTTGATGATGGCTTGATTTTCAACTGCAGCATGGGTCATTTCTACCATGCGATGCTCGAGCGCCTTGACTTTGTCTCGCATGGTCTGCACCTGACGCTCATGCAGCGACGCGACATTGCCATGGCTTTGCTCCGGAAGACGGATAAACGCCAGGATGCCCGGGTTCTTGATAAGAAAATCCGGGTTGGCTTTGAGAAAATCAGCCACCTGAAGGGCTTCGTCTGTCATAGGTAAAACTCTCCTTCAAATACGGTTTGTGCCGGGCCTGTCATTAGCACGTCGCTGTCGTCCAGTCCGGACCATTCAATGGTCAGTGTTCCGCCTGCTTTGATGATATCCACCCGCTCAGAAAGCAACCCCATTTTCATGCCGCAAACGGCAGCGGCACACGCACCGGTGCCACAGGCCAATGTCTCTCCCACTCCACGCTCATAAACGCGCAGATGAGCACGGTTTTTGTCAACCACATGCAGAAATCCAACGTTGACGCGCTCGGGGAAGCGCGGATGGCTCTCGAGCGTGGTGCCCAGATTGCGCACCATGTCATCGGAAGCGGGGTGATCGAGCTGGATGACCACGTGTGGATTGCCCATGCTGGCCACACTCACCCACAAGTCCTGCCGCCCAAGTCCGGCATCGACGGGCAACAAATACTGGACAATGCCTCCAACTTGGCGTGATGCAAGCCCTTCTGACACAAAAGGAATTTTAGAGGGCTCAAACACGGCAGGCCCCATGTTGACTTGGACCCAGTTGTGACGGATCAGCGCAGGCTCAATGACTCCAGCTTGCGTTTGAACCCGAATGCGCTGTTTGTTGGTCAAACCTTTGTCAAACACGTATTGCGCAAAACAACGTGCACCATTGCCGCATTGCTGAACCTCTTGCCCGTCAGCATTGAAAATACGGTACTTGAAATCACAACCGGATTGTGAAGCTGACTCCACAATCAAAACCTGGTCTGCACCCACACCAAAGTGACGGTCTGCAAGCTTTTTGACCAAATCCGCATGAAGTGGCAAATCGCCTTGCAGGTTGTTGAGCACAACAAAATCATTGCCAGCGCCGTGCATTTTGGTAAATGGAATGGATTTGGAGTTTGGCATGGCTCGCAAAGTGGTTGAGGGTGGGTCGTCGGCAATGTTCAGTATATTCTGGCTTCGCCATGTGGCCGTGTTTTGAAGCGCTTGTGCAGCCAAAGGTACTGGGTGACGTTGTCTTTTACCCAATTTTCGATGCAATGGTTGATGTGTTGTGTCGATACCTCTTCATTTTCGAGCGGAAAGTTGTCCAGCGGCGGATGGATGCGAACGCTGTAGCGCCCAGATTCGTACCGAGTGGTGATTGGAACAACCCTCGCCTTGAGCAGTTTAGACAAACGCGCGACCGCGGTCACAGTTGCCGCCTGAACGCCAAAAAACGACACGAACACGGAATCGCGCTCACCAAAATCCATGTCAGGCAGGTAGTAAAGCGGACGCCCCTGCTTCATGGCAGCGACCAAGGGGCGCACCCCTTGCTGGCGAGAAAGCAACAGTGGCTGGCCAAACTTGGACCGACCAGTCAGGATGAAAGAATTCAGCACCAGGTTTTTTTGGTTGGAATACATGGTCACCATGTCTATTTCCAGACAAAGCCTGGACCAAGCGGCATCCAAACCCAAAAAATGCGGCGCCAAAAAGATGGTGGGTAAACCGTCCTCCAGCATCGCAAGCGCCTGTGGATTTTCAATGCGCACGCGATCCTGAACTGCACTTGATTGGCCATCCCAAAGCCAGGCTCGATCGAGAAAGGTGCGGAGGTAAAAGTACATGTGCTTCACCCCCCAAACCACGCGAGCCGAGGAACTCACATGTGGAAAACACAGCTTGAGGTTGGTCAGGGTCACCATGCGACGCTCCTTGGCGAGCGCAAACAAAATGAGCGTGAGCAAAGCCGCCAAAGTGGAGGCTATCGTTCGGTATAGCCCAAAAGGCAGTCTCCCGAGCGCAAGCCAGAGAGAAATAAACAAACGAGTCAATGGCTTCCCCTTGGATTTGATTTGGGTGGCTTGTATCGCTCATACCCCCAATAGTACTGTTCAGGGTATTTGAGTATGAGGCTCTCCATGGCTTGATTGACCTGTGTCGCAGCCTCCACCGGATCTTGACTAAGGCATTCCGGACCCGGATAGAGCTCCAAACAGAATCCTTCCCCATTGGGCTTGCGAAAGCCAATGGCCAACACAATTGCCGCGCCCGTGGCCTGTTGCAAACGCCCAGGCAGCGTCATGGTGTAGGCTGGCTCACCGAACATGTCGGCCCACACGCCCTCCCCTTCCGCAGGCACTTGATCGGGCAGCATGCCCACCGCCTCTCCTCGCCTGAGCGCCTTAAGAAGCGTCTTTACGCCAGCGATGCTGGTGGGCGCGATGGCGACATTGGAACGTTCACGGCTGGACTCAATAATTTCTTGTATAGCAGGCTTGCGATTGGGCCTGTAGAGCACAGTGATCGGTGCGCGGGTTGAAAAAGCCTGTGCTGTTGATTCGAAACTGCCCATGTGGGGTGTTAAGAAGATCATGCCTTTGCCCTTGGCTTTCGCCCCCTCCACCACATGCCAGTTCTTGATGTCTGTGACTGTTGCTGCCCCGTTGAGGGTTGATCGCCCCCACAAAAACGGCAATTCCATCAGCGCCATGCCCGCATGGGCCACAGATCCTCGCATGGCGCGAAGCCTTGCATCCTCATCGTTTGGGAAGGCAATCCGCGCGTTGTGCTCGATTTTTTGACGGTAGCTGGCAGACAAACCATAAACCGCCCAGCCCAGTATGGTGCCTAGCCCGTGCAGCAGGGGCAAAGGCAAACGGGACAGTGCGTGGAAGACGATTTTGATCATGAACGTGATTGTAACGAGTCTGGTCTTACGTAGCGGCTTTGTCTGTTGTATATTCACGCAGTTCGCTGAGTTAATTGGACAACTTGCGGGGCGAACCAAAACAATTCCGCTAAAGCGTCGCCGAGCTTCAAAAAACAAGTCGGCTTCGCCCAAACCCTTGTTTTTTATGGAGCTTTTTCAATGTCTAATGAATTTTTCTTTACCTCTGAATCCGTTTCTGAAGGCCATCCAGACAAGGTGGCAGACCAAATTTCGGATGCGGTTCTAGATGCCATTCTCCAACAAGACCCCACGGCACGTGTGGCGGCCGAAACGCTGACCAACACTGGTTTGGTGGTGATGGCTGGAGAAATCACCACCACAGCACAGGTGAACTACATCGACGTGGCTCGCGACACACTCAAGCGAATTGGATACGACAACGGCGACTACGGCATTGACTACAAAAGCTGTGCCGTGATGGTGTGCTACGACCGCCAAAGCCCAGACATTGCTCAAGGCGTGGACAAAGCGCATGACGACGGCCTCGACCAGGGCGCTGGGGATCAGGGGTTGATGTTTGGCTATGCTTGCGACGAGACCCGCGAATTGATGCCTCTGGCGATCAGCCTTTCCCACCAACTGGTGCAACGCCAGAGCTTGCTGCGCAAGGATGGCCGTTTGTCTTGGCTGCGCCCAGATGCGAAATCCCAGGTCACCGTGCGTTATGTGGACGGCAAACCGCACGCCATCGACACCGTGGTTTTGTCTACTCAACACGCCCCAGATATTTCGCTGGCCGCATTGCGTGAAGCCGTTATCGAAGAGGTGATCAAGCCAGTGCTGCCCAAGGAACTGGTTAAAGGGAACATCAACTTTTTGGTCAACCCAACCGGCCGATTTGTGATTGGTGGCCCACAAGGCGATTGCGGACTGACTGGCCGCAAAATCATTGTGGACACATACGGCGGAGCAGCTCCACACGGTGGCGGTGCATTTTCTGGCAAAGACCCTTCCAAGGTGGATCGCTCTGCCGCTTATGCAGGACGGTATGTGGCCAAAAACATTGTCGCAGCTGGCCTGGCAGAACGCTGCTTGGTGCAGGTGAGTTACGCGATTGGCGTTGCTCGCCCAACATCGATCATGGTGAACACCTTCGGCACCGGCAAAATCTCGGATGCAGCAATCACTGAGTTGGTTCGCAGCCATTTTGACCTTCGCCCCAAAGGAATCGTAAAAATGCTCGACTTGTTGCGCCCTATCTACGCCAAAACAGCGGCCTATGGGCACTTTGGCCGCGAAGAGCCGGAATTCAGCTGGGAACGCACCGACAAGGCAGAGGCTTTGAAGGCCGCAGCTGGCCTTTAATCCCAAGATGTGAGGGGCTTTTCCCCTCACATGGGGTGACGAATCCCGCCATCGCTGTTAAAATCGCAGGGTTCGAGGAGCGTTGCGACACCAAAACCAAATGGTGCTAGGCTCGAACAGGAAACAACAACGGCGCTCACGCTTCTTTCTTTTTGAACTTTATAAAGGAGGGCGTGATGAACGCCATTGTAAAACCACTCACCGCCTCTGGCGAAAACGACTTTTTCGTCAAAGACCTGTCCGAAGCTGATTTTGGCCGCAAGGAAATTGCGATTGCTGAAACGGAAATGCCTGGTCTGATGGCCATCCGCCAAGAGTACGCAGCCAGCCAGCCCCTCAAAGGCGCTCGCATCACTGGCTCCTTGCACATGACCATCCAAACTGCGGTGCTGATCGAGACGCTTGCCGCCTTGGGTGCCGATGTGCGCTGGGCATCTTGCAACATCTACTCAACACAAGACCACGCGGCTGCAGCCATTGCAGCAGCAGGCATTCCTGTGTTTGCTTACAAGGGCGAGAGCCTGAAAGATTACTGGCACTTCACCCACCGCATTTTTGAGTGGTCAGACGGTGGCTACACCAACATGATTCTGGACGATGGGGGGGACGCCACACTGCTGCTGCACTTGGGCGTAAAAGCAGAGAAAGACCTTTCTGTGCTGGCCAACCCAGGCAGTGAAGAAGAGATTTGCCTGTTCGAATCCATCAAAGAAACCCTGAAAAAAGACCCTCAGTGGTACTCCAAGCGGATTGTGCATATCAAAGGCGTCACCGAAGAGACCACCACAGGCGTGCACCGCCTGTATGAAATGCACAAGCGTGGCGAACTGGCCTTTCCTGCAATCAACGTGAATGATTCGGTGACCAAGTCCAAGTTTGACAACCTGTACGGTTGCCGCGAATCACTGGTGGATGGCATCAAGCGTGCGACCGATGTGATGATTGCCGGCAAAGTGGCCGTGGTTGCTGGTTATGGCGATGTGGGCAAAGGTTCTGCACAGGCGCTGCGTGCATTGTCTGCACAAGTTTGGGTCACTGAAATTGACCCGATTTGCGCGCTGCAAGCGGCCATGGAAGGCTACCGCGTGGTGACCATGGACTACGCATGCGACAAAGCCGATATATTTGTGACGGCCACCGGCAACAAAGACATCATCACCCATGACCACATGGCCAAAATGAAAGACCAAGCGATTGTGTGCAACATCGGTCACTTCGACAACGAGATTGACATCGCCAGCGTCAAAAAGTACCAGTGGGAAAATATCAAGCCTCAAGTTGACCACATCATCTTCCCGGACGGCAAGCGCATCATCATGCTGGCCGAAGGTCGTTTGGTGAATTTGGGCTGCGGCACAGGCCATCCATCTTTTGTAATGTCTTCGAGCTTTGCAAACCAGACCATTGCACAGATTGAGCTGTTTACCCAAACCAGCAAGTATCCGGTTGGTGTGTATGTGCTGCCCAAGCACTTGGACGAGAAGGTGGCTCGCCTGCACTTGAAAAAAATTGGCGCGCAACTTACCGAGTTGAGTCCAAGCCAAGCTTCTTACATTGGCGTGAAGCAAGACGGCCCTTACAAGCCTGACCACTACCGCTACTGATGCACTGAAGGAAACACATCCCCTTGCGTGCAGACATTGCGCTGGTAGAACGTGGCCTGTGTACAAGCCGTGCACAGGCACAACAATGCATTGAAAAGGGACGGGTTCAATACCGCCCCTCTGCACTTGCAGGGTGGATCTCTGTTAAAAAGCCATCGCAAACCATCGAAGCCCACCAAGGCCTTGAATTAACGGCCTCGGACGAACGAGAATTCGTCTCCCGGGGCGGGTTGAAGCTTTTGGGGGCCTTGCAAGACCTGGGCGTGAATCCTGCAGGATTAAAATGCATGGATGTGGGTCAATCCACGGGGGGATTCACGGACTGTCTTTTGCAGGAGGGCGCTGCCTGCGTGGTGGGGCTGGACGTTGGCCACGGCCAACTGCATCCAGCACTTAGGATGCACAAACAGGTCCACGCCATCGAGGGGGTGAATGTGTATAAAACAGAGCCCACCGAACTCCTGAAAAGATTACAGCAGGACTGCCCAGATTTTTTGCCGCTGCAACTGGTGGTTGCAGATTTGTCTTTCATCGCCTTGCGTAAGGTGTTGCCTCACCTGATGGCGCTGATGCCAAACACTTGCTCTGCCATACTGCTGGTAAAACCCCAGTTTGAGCTGGGTCCTGAACACATCGGCAAAAATGGGTTGGTTAAGAATCTGGAGATGCTTTTACCGCTGCTGGAGAAACAGATGGCAGAGGCTTGTGTGGCACTGGGATTGGAAGTCAAGCGTTTTTTGCCTTGCCGCATTCGAGGCGGTGACGGCAACCAAGAGTTTTTCCTGCACCTCGAGAAACATCCATCCAATTTGCAAGATTCATCATGAACATGAACATCAGCTTTGAATTTTTTCCGGCCAAAACAGAGGAAGGTGCCGCCAAACTGGAAGCGACCTGCGCACAGTTGGCGCAACGTAACCCAGAATTTTTTTCGGTGACTTTTGGCGCAGGAGGCACAACCCAAGATGGCACACTCAATACAGTGCTTAGCATTCAAGGCATGGGCCATGAGGCGGCACCGCATTTGTCATGTGTGGGTGCAAGTCGCGACAAAATCCGCGCTCTGTTGAACACCTACAAATCCAAGGGCATCAAACGGATTGTGGCTCTGCGTGGTGATTTGCCATCTGGCACGATGGGCAGCGGCGATTTTCGCTACGCCAGCGAGTTGGTCGAGTTTATTCGCAACGAAACTGGGGACCATTTTTTCATCGAAGTGGCCGCATACCCAGAGACCCACCCCCAGGCCAAGAGCCCGACAGCGGATGTGGATGCCTTCGTACACAAAGTAAAATGCGGCGCCAATTCTGCAATCACACAATATTTTTACAATCCCGATGCTTTTTTATATTTTCGGGATCAGGTGCAAAACCGGATAAACATTCCGCTCATTCCGGGCATCATGCCGATCACCAACTACAGTCAGCTGGCCCGCTTCTCCGACGCCTGTGGTGCCGAGATCCCGCGTTGGATTAGAAACCGCCTGCAACACTTTGGAGACGATCGCGATGCAATCCGCTCGTTCGGCCTGGAAGTGGTGACCACGCTGTGCGAAAACCTGATTCGCGAAGGGGTTTCCGGCCTGCATTTTTACACCATGAACAATGCACAACCCACCTTGTCCATTCTGGATCGCTTGGGTTATTAAAATCCGTTGTGGGCGCGGACCGGGATGACCTCATGCTCGGTGACAATCAGGTCCAGTGGGCGATCATGCGGCTCTGCAAAACTCTCCGGCGACTCGCTTGAGGCAAAAGCCACGCCAATGCTGAGGGTTTGTGGTGGCAGGCTGGACAAGGTTCTGTCGTACCAACCCGCCCCGTAACCGAGCCGATGGCCGCTGCGGTAGAAGCCCACACAGGGCAGAACAACCACATCGGGGTCTACCCACACCTGTTCCGCTGGAATGGAAATACCATACTGCCCAACAATCAACTTGGAACCAGCCGATGCACGGGCAAACCGAAGCAAAGGCCCTGTTGCCGTGTTACAACAAACGGGCAGCGCCCACACCGCGCTTGTCAACGCGGTGTGTTGCATCAAGGACAACAAATCTGGCTCGCCACGGATGGGGTAATACAGCGCCACCGTGCAGGGCATGCGGCTTTGGAGTACATTAACCAACAGGGCCTGCATTTGAGCGTTGGCAGTCAACCTGTAAGCAGCATCCAATTGCTCGCGTTGCGCCAATGCGCGCCGCCTCAACGATTTTTTAAGCTCGGACACAATGAATTTCACCCATTTGATTACGCGTTTACTCTGTTCATCTGCATTGGGCCTCGGTCTTATTGCGACACCTGCGCACGCCAACGATGCGCATCAGGACTTGATCAAACAAATCAAATCGGCCTACAGCGACGGACACTATGACAACTTTACACGGCTGGTGTCCCAACTGCCGCAGAATCATCTTTTTCGACCGTATGCGGACATTTGGCAATTCCGTTTTTTCCAAAAAGGCCAAGAAAAACAGTTTCCGGATCGGGAGTTGGTTTGGTCGACAGAGGGTGTGTTGCCGCTTCTTGAGAAACACGACAACACTTGGCCTGCAGAAACACTGCGTAGAGATTGGCTGGAGCAACTGGCGCGATCGGGGCAGTGGGAATTGTTTGCGCAACAACGCGGCAAGTTGAGATACAGACCTGACCAAGGCGTGGAATGCGCGGACCTGATGTACGCTGCGGAGCAAGGCCAACTCACACGTTACAAAGTCAATGCAGTGATCAGTTACGACAAACGACTGCCCAGAACCTGCCGAACCTTGCTTAAAAACTTGTACCGAGTCGGCGGTATATCGGCGCACGACCTCGACCGGCACGTGCTGCATTTGGTGGCCTCGAATCAGCTCGGCAACGCAGTCAAGTTTGCCGAGGACTTGTCAGACACGGCATGGGGAAAATCAATTGAGCCCAAAACCCTGCAAAATGCAATGTCGAATCCCGAGAGCCAGTTAAAACGCAACGCCAGCCAGGATGGCACCGATCTGTATCTGGCCGCAGCGCTCACACGCAAAGCGATTGAGGACTTTGAGGCTGTTGCGAACAGCATTGAACGCAAACATCGGGATACGCTTTCCAGACCCACAGAACAGTGGCTTTGGGCACACATTGCCTACCGCGCTGGTCTGGTCTGGAATCGGGACTCGTTGTCGTACTTTAGGCGCAGCAATCCCGATGTGATGAGCAACGAGCACATGGAGTGGAAGGTGCGTGCTGCCTTGCTTGTTCAAGATTGGCCACAGGTCTACCAAGCCACCCAGGAAATGAACCCCGAATTGAAAGAAGATCGGGCATGGGTGTATTGGCGCGGCCGCGCCTTGGCAGCCTCCGGCAAAATCGTAGAAGCGCGTCAAGAGTGGATCAAAGCCTCTCACCCGTTCTCGTTTTATGGCAAGTTGGCACACGAAGAACTCGGTAACACGGTGCAATCACCGCCCAGGCCCGATTTGCTGACGGCGGCGGAGTTGGACAAAGCCAAGTCCAACAAGGGCCTGCAACGCGCTTTGATGCTCTACGATGCCGGACTTCGCACCGAAGGATTCTGGGAGTTTAACTTGCAAGTCGCCCAGATGACGGATCGCGAGTTGCTCGCTGCTGCCACCTGGGCAAGTCGCAACCAGCTCTACGACCGCGCAATTGCAGCGGCAGACAGAACAGAGGTGCAGCACGACCTATCACTTCGGTACCTCACCCCGTTTCGCGACAACATGAAAGCCAAAACCCAGAGCATCGGTGTGGATGAGGCCTGGGTGTATGGTTTGATCCGTCAAGAATCTCGCTTTGTAACCATCGCAAGATCGGGCGTGGGTGCAAGCGGTTTGATGCAGGTGATGCCGGCCACAGCAAAATATGTCGCGAAAAAAATCGGCTTGACCGACTTTAAACCTGCGGACATCACTGAAATCGACACCAACCTCACCTTGGGCACAAGTTATTTGAAAATGGTATTTGAACAGCATGATCGCTCGCCCGTGCTGGCCTCGGCGGGGTACAACGCGGGTCCAAGCCGCCCCAGCTTGTGGAAACGCCGACTGGGTGCAGGCCGGACCATGGAAGGGGCGATGTTTGCGGAGCTCATTCCTTTTGATGAAACACGGGGTTACGTCAAAAATGTATTGTCCAACACCATGGCGTATTCCCTGCTTTTGAACAATGGCTCGACACCTTTGAAACAAAGACTGGGTATCATTCAGGGATCTGATTGATAAACGCTGAAGTGGTGTCATGAACAAATCAAAAAATGCCCTGGTGATTGGTGGATCCGGATTTATTGGGCAAGCGGTGTGCAATGAACTTGCCAAACAGGGTTACAGGATCACAGTGCCTTCCCGCCGCTACAAAAACGCCAAACACCTGCTGACCTTGCCAACATGCCAAGTGATTGAAGGCAATATTCATGACCGCGCCACTCTGGGGCGCTTGGTTGCCGGGCAGGATGTGGTGATCAACCTGCTGGGCGTTTTGCACAGCAAGCCGGGCAAGCCGTATGGCCAAAACTTCCGCGTTAACCATGTTGAGTTTCCCAAGGCCTTGTGCACTGCCATGTCAAAGCACGGCGTCAAGCGCATCGTGCATGTCAGTGCATTGGGTGTCGGCGTTCAAAATCCGGCGCCCTCCATGTACCTGCGTTCCAAGACAGACGGTGAAGCGGCGGTGAAAGACAGCGGATTGGCCTGGACAATTCTGCGGCCTTCCGTCGTGTTTGGACGGAATGATAAATTTTTAAACACCTTTGCCAGCCTCGCAAAGCTTACCCCTGTGTTGCCGTTGGCTGGCGCTGGTGCGCGTTTTCAGCCGGTGGCCGTGGGCGATGTTGCCAAGGCTGTGATGCTTTGCGTTCAAGACTCCGGCAAAGAAACTTTGCACAACACTTACGACTTGGTGGGGCCCGAGATTTACACGCTCAAGGAACTCGTGCAACTTTCTGCACGCGCCGTGGGCAAACGCCCGCTGGTATTTGGCATTCCAGATGCCCTGGGCAAAGCGCAGGCCCTACTCATGGAACTGGCCCCTGGAGAGCCACTCATGAGCCGAGACAATGTGGACTCCATGAGAATAGACAACGTCAGAACCTCGGGCCGGGTCTTCCCGCTGCCAGTCTATGAAAATTTGTCCATGGTTGCCCCGATTTACCTAAAAGCCCGCCATTTGCCCTCGGATTTGGACGAATTCCGGCGCAGCGCCCACCGCCAAGACTAGCCCTTAAGCCTTGATTCGTCGTACAATTTCGGTTTGAACAACGCAGCCGCCCCGAGTTTTGAAATGGCTGCGTTTGCTTTTAGAGCAGAGCCATTTTTACCGCACCACCGTTGAGAGTTTCGCCGTGACCGATTTCCTGATGAAAACCTACGCCCGTCAGCCGATTGCCTTTACCCACGGGGATGGCGTCTGGTTGTGGTCCACCGATGGCAGAAAGTACCTGGATGGATTGGCAGGCATCGCCGTAAATGGCCTCGGGCACAACCACCCAAAGCTGGTCAAGGCGATCGCGACCCAGGCTGGTAAGTTGATTCACACCTCCAACTTGTATGGGATTGTTGAGCAGCAACAATTGGCGCAAAAGCTTTGCGAATTGTCCGGCATGCAAGAAGCATTTTTCTGCAACTCCGGCGCTGAGGCCAATGAGGCCGCCATCAAACTGGCCCGCCACTACGGCCACAAACGCGGCATCGAAAACGCAAAAATCATTGTGATGGAGCGTGCTTGGCATGGCCGCACGCTGGCCACGCTTGCTGCAACCGACAGCCCCAAGGCCAAAGTAGGCTTCGGTGAACTTCCTGGTGGATTTGTGCGTGTCCCTTATAAAAACTTTGCAGCGATTGAGCAAGCCGCGGATGAACATCCAGAAATTCAAGCAGTGCTGCTGGAAGTGCTTCAAGGCGAAGGCGGCATCAATGTGGCGGAGTCGGAGTATCTTCAGGCTTTGCGCAAGCTTTGCACAGCAAAGGGCTGGCTGCTGATGATTGACGAAGTCCAGAGTGGCATCGGCCGCACCGGCAAGTGGTTTGGGTACCAGCATGCGGGCATTCAACCCGATGTGATTACTTTGGCCAAAGGCTTGGGGTCGGGCGTGCCGATTGGCGCCTGCCTGGCCGCGGGTCCAGCCGCTGGTGTGCTGACTCCGGGCACGCACGGCACCACTTTCGGCGGAGGCCCACTTGTGTCGGCTGCCGCATTGGCCACCCTTCAGATCATGGAAGAAGAGCACCTGCTTGAACATGCCGAAGCCATGGGTCAATTGATCCGCGCAACCCTGGCCCGTGAGTTGGCTGGCGTGGCTGGCGTGAAGGAAATTCGCGGCCGAGGCCTGATGGTGGGCATTGAGTTGTGGAAACCTTGTGCGGAGCTGGTTGCTGTTGCACGGGACAAGGGACTCATCATCAATGTGACCAGGGACAATGTGGTGCGACTGCTCCCCCCCCTGGTGATCAAACAAGAAGAAGCCGAAAAACTTGCGGTGGAGCTTGCTCCGCTGATCAAGGACTTTCTGGCGCAGACAGCCTAAGGAGGAACCGGCCAGCGAGTTGAGCCGGGAAGCACATGCCGATCAAACATTTTTTGCAGTTCAGCGACATCACCAAGGATGAGTTCGATTACCTGATGAACTTGACTCGGGACGTCAAGGCTCGTTTCAAACGCTACGAGCCTTATTATCCACTGCAAGATCGCACACTGGTGATGATTTTCGAGAAAGCGTCAACCCGCACGAGGCTAAGCTTCGAGGCTGGGATGCACCAGCTCGGCGGCTCGGCGATTTATCTAAACACCAAGGACTCTCAATTGGGCCGGGGCGAACCCGTGGAAGATGCGGCCCAAGTGATTTCTCGGATGTGCGACATCGTGATGATCCGCACCTATGAACAAGAAATCGTGGAACGCTTTGCGGCAAACAGCCGTGTGCCAGTGATCAATGGCCTGACCAACGACTATCACCCATGCCAAACATTGGCCGACATTTACACCTTTATTGAGAATCGGGGAAGTATTCAAGGCAAAACCGTGGCTTGGGTGGGTGACGGCAATAACGTGTGCGCCACCTGGCTTCAGGCGGCCGAATTGCTGGATTTCAAGGTCAACATTTCCACGCCGGCGGACTACAACATCGACACAAGCAAAGTGAACATACAGGGCACTCACCATGAGTGGTTTGCCGACCCCATGGACGCTTGCAAGGGTGCAGACATTGTGACCACCGATGTGTGGACCAGCATGGGGTTTGAAAAAGAAAACAAGGCCCGCATGGAAGCCTTTGCCGAATTTCAGGTGGACGCAGAGATGATGGGCGTGGCCAATCCCAAAGCGCTGTTTATGCATTGCCTGCCCGCGCACCGCGGGGAAGAGGTGTCTGCCGAGGTGATCGATGGGCCCCAAAGCGTGGTGTGGGACGAGGCCGAGAACCGTCTGCACACGCAAAAAGCATTGATGGAATTTCTTTTGTTGGGGCGCAAGTGATCTTGCGCTTTGCCTGCTAACCTTTTTTAGATTTGAGCATCATGAGTGACGTAAAAAAAGTAGTACTCGCCTACTCCGGCGGCTTGGACACCTCGGTGATCCTGAAGTGGCTTCAGGACAATTATGGTTGCGAAA